>DASZDV010000246.1:0-13440 GCA_035941575.1 Pyrinomonadaceae bacterium | reverse complement strand
ACAGGAATGATTGCGGCCTTGTTCGCGGGCATGCTGGCGCCGACTGGCATGCAGAAGGCATTGTTCGCAATGGTTTCGTGTTCAGCGGCCATCTACGGCATCGGGCGCTATCGCGAACGACAATCCGTAACACTGGCCGGTCTGCTTGTCGGTGCGGTCAACGCGGTGATGGCAGTGGCGCTCATCGCGTACTCCGGCCAGCCACTCACATTTAAAACTTTTCTGATGGCTGTGGGTTGCGGCTTTGCCGGTGGACTACTGACCGCTATTTTTGCTGCCGGTGGTTTGCCGATTAACGAGTCGTTCTTCGGCATCCTCACTGACGTCAAGTTACTTGAACTCTCAAATGCGGATCTGCCGGTGCTTGGGCAGCTTGCGATGCGCGCTCCGGGAACGAACCAACACTCGCACGCGGTGGGCCAACTCGCCGAAGATGCTTGCCGTGCCGTAGGCGCAAATCCGTTGCTCGCGCGTATCGGCGCGTTGTACCACGACATCGGAAAACTCGCCGCGCCCGAGTACTTTGTTGAGAACCAACTGGGAGACAATCCGCACGATCGATTACGCCCGTATCAAAGCGCGAAGATAATCACCAGTCACGTAACCTACGGCGCACGTTTGGCGAAAGAGATTGGACTGCCGAAGAAGATCGCAGACTTCATTCCTCAACATCACGGCACCAGAACGTTGCACTACTTTCTCCGCAAGGCGCAGGCGCAGGCCAAGCCAAACGAAACCATCAACGAAGCTGATTTCCGTTATCCCGGTCCGAAGCCCCAGTTCAAAGAAGCGGCGATCATGATGCTGGCTGACTCGTGTGAAGCCGCAGCCAGATCTCTCGCCCGTCCTGATCCGGAAAACATCCGAGCTATCGTAGTGAAGATCGTGGACGCCATCATCAGCGACGGACAACTTGACGAGTGTGACGTTACGCTGCAGGAGTTAACGACAATTCGAGAAGCGATAGTCAGTGCCCTCACCGCGATCTATCACGCGCGCATCGACTACCCCGGTTTCAACCCACCATTGACTGGACCACTGCCTGCAAGCGATCTCGACAGCGAAGAGCGAGGTGTGAGTTACAGCAAGCCTTCCGAAGTTCCCATTAGTCGTGGTGGTGAAGTAGAAGACGAGGCACTACCGCGCAAAGTCGGCAAACGTTAACAGCTAGAATTTCACGCGGAGTTTTTGGTAGGTCACTTCCAATGCTTCGGGAAGTACGCGCACTTCTCCGACCGTTGTCATAAAGTTAGTATCGCCCGTCCAACGCGGCAACATGTGAATGTGCAGATGGTCGGCGATGCCGGCGCCCGCAGCCGCGCCCAGATTCATTCCCATGTTGAATCCCGATGGTGAATAAACTTCCCGCAAAGCAGCTTGCGAACGTTTCGCGAGGTCCATCATCTCGTCTGAGATCTCTTTCGCTACAGAATGAAACTCACTCGTGTGCAGGTAAGGCACGACCATCAAGTGGCCGGTGATGTAAGGATAGAGATTGAGTACGACAAAAACGTGTTCGCCGCGATGCAGGACGAAATTCGTTGAGTCCTGATCCGGACTCGCCGCTATGGAACAAAGAACACAGTCTTCCCCTTGAGAATCGACTCCTGACGCGATGTACTTGCTGCGCCAGGGACTCCACAATCTCTGCAATTCGAATTACCTCGTTCCCAGGAATTATCGATTAAAGGATAGGCGGCTGGCGATTGTCGTCCGAGAGTCCTCGTGAGGAATTTGCCTGCGAAGTCTGGGCCGCGGCACTGTCGTCGTTAATAAGCTCTTTCAGCTCCTTGCCCGGTTTGAAATAAGGTACGCGCTTGGCTGGAATACTAACGGGGTCGCCCGTCTTTGGGTTTCTCCCCCGGCGGGCGCCGCGCTCACGTACGCGGAAGCTGCCGAAGCCCCGCAACTCGATCTTCTCGCCCTGATTCAGCGTCTCGATGATGCTTTCAAACACAATTTCGACTAAACGTTCGGCGTCCTTTTTTGTCAGTTCTGCGGCTCGCGCCACGTCTTCGACGAGTTCGGCTTTAGTCATGCATCACCTCGATAGTTGAAATAGAGAGTTTTTAACTAACGTCTTGATAATAGCGAGGTTAAGTTACTCGTACACTATCAGAAAAAGAACTCGTCGGGCAAGACTGATGCAGGTGAACTGGGAGCGCAGGCATCTCGCGTGAACTAAAAACGAGTCGCGCGCCGTGTGAAGTTGCAGGCGAGACGCCTGCGCTCCGTAGTGATGAGAGGGTCGGGGACTACTCGTCGCCGGACTCTGCTTTGCTGAGACCAAAATCAGCCAGCTCGCCAAGCGATGCCATGCCGCCGCCAGCCTCGGAAGAATAGATCTTCGTATCGACGATCGGTTCATCCTTGCCCACGGCGCGTGCTGAGAGCCCAATCTTCTTGGTGTCGGGATCAATGCGCAGGATCTTGAAGTCGAGTTCCTGTCCCAGTTGGACCACGTCTTCAGGTTTTGCCACGCGCTCTTCGGACAACTCCGAAATGTGGCAAAGTCCTTCGAGATTGTCGTCGAGTTCAATGAAAGCGCCGAAGTTCGCGAAGCGCGCAACCTTGCCGCGCACGACATCACCGGGTTTGTGTTCCGTCGTGAACTTCTCCCAGGCGTTTGGTTCGAGATCTTTGATGGAGAGCGACAAGCGCCGGTTCTCGCTGTCGATGCTCGTGATTACCGCGTCGATTTCCTGTCCCTTCTTCAGCACTTCGCTCGGGTGCTTGATACGGCGTGACCAGGAAATGTCTGACACGTGAACAAGGCCGTCCACACCGTCCTCGATCTCGATAAAGGCGCCGAAGTCCGTCAGGTTTCTGACACGTCCGTGAACGCGCGTGCCGACCTGGTAGCGCTCGTGCAGCGTTTGCCACGGGTTCTCCTGCACCTGCTTCATACCGAGGCTGATGCGGCGCGCCTTGGGATCGACACTCAATACCTCAACTTCGACCATGTCGCCGGGATTGACGACTTTGCTCGGATGCTTTACTCGCTTGGACCAGCTCATCTCAGAGACGTGGACCAGTCCTTCAACGCCGGGCTCCAGCTCGACGAATGCGCCGTAGTCGGCCACGCTCGCGACGCGTCCTGACACCCTGGTGCTAACGGGAAAACGTTCCTCTACGCTGGACCACGGATCGGGAAGCAGTTGTTTGTAGCCGAGCGAGACGCGCTCACGTTCGCGATCAAACTTGAGTACCTTCACCTGGATCGTGTCGCCTACTTTGAACAACTCGTTGGGGTTCTGAAGCCGTCCCCATGACATGTCAGTGACGTGCAATAAACCATCGACACCGCCGAGATCCACGAATGCGCCGTAGTCAGTAAGGTTCTTAATCTGTCCTTCGACAACGATGTCCTCTTCGATCTGCTGGAGCGTCTGGTCCTTGCGGCCGGTATTCTCCTGTTCGATCACGGCCTTGCGCGATAGGACCACGTTAGAACGCTTGCGGTTGAGCTTGATGACTTTCGCTTCTATTACCTGGTTACGGAGGCTGTCGAGATTTCTGACTGGCCGCACATCGACTTGCGAACCGGGCAGGAACGCGGCGATGCCGTCGATATCGACGCGCAGGCCGCCCTTAATGCGATCGACAACACGGCCTTTGACGCTGCTGCCGTCACGATAAGCCTTCTCGAGATCGTCCCACGCTTTCATGCGCACGGCATCGGCGCGCGAAAGTACCGGGAGACCATCGGCGGTCTCCATGCTCTTGACCAGCACCTCAACCTCGTCGCCGGCTTTCACGGTGAGTTGTCCGTTTTCTGTGAACTCAGCCGGGTTGACGATGCCTTCAGACTTGTACCCAAAATCAATGACGACACCGCGGTCGCTGAGGCCTACGACGGTGCCGCGCACGACTTCGCCTTCTTCGAGAGTCGCTTGCTCTTGTTCGAATTGATCGAGAAGTTGTCCGAAATCGACGTCGCCGCTCGCGCGCGACTCGTCGGCGTCTTCGACATCTGTTTGGGTTGCTGTTCCGGATTGCGAAGCCACGATTGTGCGCTGCGGCTGGGTCTCTGGCTTGTTGGAATTCGTTTGATTGTCCTCGCTGTCGTTCAGCTTGGGTTGTTCACTAGACATGCATACTCCTGTAGTTCCCGGTAAATTTCAGCGCGTGTGACGATCATATCGCGCTCACTGAGCCGCAACAATCAACGCAGGTCTTCGCTGACTGGCAGACAGTGTACAGCGGCTGTCAGTGTGTTGACCTTGGCGTTGTCGGGAGTTGAAGCTGGCGAGGAAGCGAGCCGTTTGGAATTTGGAATTGTCGAGCTAATTAGTTTCGATTACCGCCCTGCCGTTTAGTCACCGCTTGGTCCGACAAACACCCGCCGCCGATTTTCCGGGTAGGGCCGCACTGTACACGCCTGCGCGAGCGCATGTCAAGGCAACAGCGCGCAGGTCATGTACATGTTACGTAGTTGTTAATGCGCGGACGAAAGTGTCTCCGAAGTTCGCGGAACAACGTAGACACCCGCCGAGTGTGAACCGACAAACAGCACGTTCTGATCGTGTGCGTCGAAGGCCAGCGCCCAGATCCTTTGACTCGGCAAACGCCTGCCCTTCGGATCGATGCGCGCCCACGTTACGCCACCGTTTGTGCTGCGATAAACACCACCGCCGACTTCGCTCACTTGATAAGCGTTGCCGGCAAAGATCTCGTCGCCGTTACGTGGATTGACAAGAATGCTGGTGAAGTCGCCGAACGGCAGATTGCCACCGCGGCGGCTCCACGTCGCGCCACCATCATGCGACATGAAGAGCGCCTGCTTGGTGCCGACGTAGATGTAATCGGGCCGTTGCGGATCTTGCACGATAGTATTCACCGGTACATCGTGCGGAATCCCTTCAACTTTCTGCCACGTCTTACCGCTGTCGCGTGAGACGAGAACGCCGGAACTCGGCGTTCCTACAAAGATTGTTTCGGGCGCCTTTAAATTCGTTGAAATACACGTCGTGCGCGGATCGTAGCTGCCGTAAGAAAGTTTCTGCCAACCTTTGTTCGGATCGAGACTGCGATACAAACCCGCGTTGGTCGCTGCAAGATATCCCGGTTGCTGTGTCTCGACGTCGACCGTATGGACCAACGAGTTTACTGCGTCCGCCAGAATGAGGTTCGAACCTTCCGTACTTGCCGAACCACTGCGGGTGTCAATACCGAGTGCTGCGAGTGTGATCGAATCGAGCTTGCCACTGACGGGAAGATGCCGATCCGTTTGGAACTTCTTCAGTGCTGCGACTGTTGCCGAACCCATCTTGCCGTCCGATTCGCCGAAATGATAACCGGCGTTGAGCAGCGCTTGTTGCACTTGAAGAATGGTTTCCTCGTTAGTCTTTGGTGTTGCGGTACGAGTTCGCGCAGTGGGACTAGTGCGGCTCGTTCCCTTCTTCGCGGCCGGTTTCTTCTTAGCGGGCGCTGTCGGTGACCACACGGGCGCCCACGATGTGCCACGATCGATCGAACGATAGACGCCGAGATTTGTACCAAGGTAAAGCAAGTCTGCGTTGCGCGTGTCCTGCACAATCGAGTAAGTGATCAGACGCGTAGGCATGCTCCGCATCGAAGGCCGCCACGTCTCGCCGTTATCGTTGCTGACGAAAAGAAAACCGCCGCCGGTCGCAGTGTTGATGGTTGACGCGTAAATGCGATTCGGAGTTTCTCGGTCTGCGAGAATCGTATAAGCGAACCGGCCACTGAACCCACCGTTAGTTGGCGTGAACGATTTGCCACCGTCGTTTGAAACCATCACGCCGTAATTATTGGTTCCGATGTAAACAGTGTCGGGGCGCGACGGGTGAACGGCGATCGAATTGATTTCGAGTTGACGCGAGGTCGTCACCATCCACGAATCGGCATCGCCACCTTTATCAGATCGCCAGAAACCTTCCGTGGTGCCGGCGAAGACGATGCCCGCCACTGACGGGTGTTGCATGATTGCGCGCGTGCGGCGCGACTGCGAAGGAATGCCCTGCACTTTGCGCCAGCTGTCGCCTGCAGTCTTCGTTTCGTAAATGCCGCTGCAAGCTGAAGCGATGATGTGATTTGGATCGCGTGGATCGATGTCGATCGCGAAAATGTCGGAGTCGTCGATGATGCCGTTTTTGATCGACTTCCACGTTTGTCCGCCGTCCGTAGTTTTATAGGGCAAGTACCACGTACCGGCGTAAATCGTATTTGTTGTCCGCGGATCGATCGCAAGCGACTCAACGTGCGCCAAACCTGAAACGTTCGTGGTCGGAAGTTGCTTCCAGGTGTCGCCTGCGTCATCGGAGCGAAAGATAGTATTGAACGTGCCTGCGATCAGTGTGTCAGGATTCGACTCCGATTGAGCAAGCGAATGAAGCGCCTCATTCTTTAACTGCGCGCTCTCTTTCCATGTGACGCCGCCGTCAGTGGATTTGAAAAATCCGCCCGGCAGATCGTGGCGGTGCCCGCCTACGTAGATGACGCGCGGGTTACGTGGATCGACGATGATGTTATCGACGAAGAGTTTCGGCTTACCAAAGTTATAAAGCAGTCGCCATTGGCGTCCTGCGTCCTCGGAGGTATAGATCTGCCCATCGAGGGTGCCAAAGTAAAAACGATCAGGATTGGACGGATCGACGACGAGGCCGCGCACGTCGCCCCCCGGCGGCCCCGTGGTGCGCCAGTCGTTGGAATACAGAGCCGGATCGGTAGGATCTCCGTCAGCCAATACGACCGCTGACCGGGGAATCACGCCGAGGCCAAGACAAAACAGCGCAAGTAAAGCAATCACCAGGGGGAGCCGAACATTTGATTTCATCGTTATCTCATCCACGGTTGTAATTCATCTGGAGCACGTCGCTCACCGGGCCATATAGTTTATTACAGTTTCATTGCTTTGTGTCTGAAAAGCTGGGGCGACAGGGTAGGATGCCCAACAACGAACGGGCGATGCTCTTGGGTAAGAGCATCGCCCGTTCGGTTAAAGGCTTGGCCAGCTTTAACTAAGCCAATCCGTTTCGGTTTATTCCTCGTCTCCGCGTCGCCGGCGTGGCGCTGGTCTGCGCTTGCAGTCCGGACAGGGCGAGATGACGTTGGTCGTATCTGCCGCGGGCGCTGTTGCGCCTGAAGGCACGATCCAGAGCTGAACTGTCAGGTCTGAACGGCAACCGCCGTCGACGACCGTGATGCGTCCAGCTTCGATTCCGCGCGTATTGACGAGGTAGTCCTTGGCGCGGTCGCCACGTTGTTGCGCCTCACCGGCACAAGTTCCGTAGACGATGATCGTAGCAGTCGAAGTTGGATCGTTCTGCAACTGAATCGCGTAGTTGTCGAGTCTGGCCTTCTCATCGTTGAAGCGGATGTTGCCATACTCGTCGAACTTCGTCGGCTGACGTGGTGGCGGCTTGATGCTCGTGGTGCACGAGTTGGTCGTGCCAGTGCAACTCGGATCCGCACCGCCGATGCTCACCGTCGCTGTCACGCTCTGGCTGCCGAGACCACTGGTATCAACAGTGATGGTTGATGTTCCCTGACCACTGCTGATCGTGCCGGCCGAGACTGACCAGTTGTAAGTAAATGTCGCACCGGACTCACCACCGGTTACGCTAGCGGTGAACGTGATCGGTTGACACGCCTCAACGTCAGTCGGACAGCTAACCGAAACTGTCGGACACGGTGGTGGCGGTTTGACGCAATCCGGGCAGTCCGCGACGGTAACTGTGGCTGAACTGGTGGCGGTGTGCTGATTACCGTCATTTACTTCGACAGTCGCGGTGTATGTTCCATTCGCCACACCGCTCAGGTCCCATGTCACCGAACGGCCTTCGCCGCTCAAGCGGCCACCGGTCACTGACCATGTATAAAGCAACTGGTCGTTGTCCGGATCCGTCGCGTTTGCCGTCAAAGTAACTTCGTTGCCAGACGGCGTACAGGTTGCGGAGCTCGTTCCTGGCGGGCAGGGCCGCACGATCGAGCTGATCGAAGCTGACGCAGTTACTGAAGGCGCCGCATTCGGTGGTTTCGGAGGAGTTCTGGCATTACGTCTGCCAATCCAGAACTGACCTATAAAGCCATTCGGCTCGTCGGAAAATATGAAGCCGATCGGGAAGCCCTGCGAAGTGACAGGCCTGGACGTACCCGGAACCACTACCAAGCCACGGTTCCTTACGTTGACGTTGGTGACCTGTTGAATCGGAATGGTGAAATCGACTGGATCGAAGTGATCCATGTCTTGCTGATTCAAGTGCCGGCGATAGGCCAAACCAAATCCGAACCAGCGGCGCGGATAGATCTTGATACCGCCGAGGGCATCGACTGGATTGTTTCCGAAAGCATTCGGCGTGTGGCCACCGACGTACGTGGTCGATCTGACTTCAACGACCGGCTGGAAGTGCTTGTTGATCGGGAAGTCCAAGCCGATACCTGCGAGAAACTCATCCGGACGATCCAACAACACGAAGTCGCCGCCGGCGCCCTTCGGATTGCTGTTCAGAATGTAGCCGCCGTTGGCCGAAACATTTACGTGCGTGCCCAAACGTCCATCGACGAAACCGATTAGACCGAAGTCACCGATGTCGCCGCCGGGACCGGCGCCACGCTGCATCTGATTGAAGCCTGAAAAATCATCGGCTTTATCAAGCCACCAGCGATAGAACGGTATGAGACCTACACCCAGCGGATTGTTCGGGCCGGTGAAGCGAATCTTCGCACCGAACACCAGGTTGTTAAAGCTGCTCTCGCCATACAGACGATTCACAAACGGCGCATCGGGCAGATAGGCCGGCGTCGTTGTGAACGTGAGCGGGATTGTGATCGGAAGCGTCAAGGCTGTTGCCGGGAGCACTGTCGTCGCAAGGACGACACCGGGCAGAATACTTCCCGCCGGCGAACCGACGCCGGGGAAATTGTCAGCCGGTCCAAAGTTTCCACTGTTCGGCTGGACCACTGGTGGTCCAAGCAGAGCGTTGAAACCCGGGAAACCGAACTGCTGCCCAATCTGACCCGCCGTCAGACCAAACGTTCCAGCGGAACCGCCGGTAAATGGGAACTGAACGAACGGTTGGTTGTTCAGCGGACGAAACACGGCCGTGCCGGCCAACGTGCCTACGTTCGGTCCCGATGGTGACAGGACCACTGCTGCTCCGCTGCAAAGAGTCGCGCCGCAGAAGAGCTGCGAATTCGGCAGATAGAAACTAGAAAGATTTTGCGGATTATTGACCTTGATTCCGCGATAGCCGGTAGTCTTGAAGAAAACTTCGATGTGGTCGTTGATGCCGACGTTGAAGCTGAGCGGAACGTCAACAATATCAACGTTACCTGGATCGCGATCGTAGTTGCTGTAAGCAATACTGAACGTGAACTCGCCGCGACGTAGCGTTGAGCCATCGTAAATAGTAAAAAGCCCGGTTGGCCCACCTTCGGGACCACCGGTGCCAACTGCTGGAGACTGATTCCGCGGATCTCTCTCCGACCGAATAGTCTGTGCTGATACTGCGGCACACAGCACCAACGTAACGAGCGCAGCTAAAAGCGCCCTAGTTGCGAGTCTCATCGCATTCCTCCTGCGAAATGAGTAATAAGAATTCGGTGTAATAGTGCCGCCGTACCGAACAAGTACGAAAACACCTTGTCCTCGCGGAGGCCCCAACTACAGTTGTCAAACGATTGAAACCGCTTGGACCACTAGGTCCAGCGGCGACGCTCGGACTGCGATGTAAACAGAATACTTCGGCCCTTCTCGTAGTACTCTATCTGCACTGACACGCTATACCCGAGTGGCTCCTGACTTGTTCACTTCTTATAGGAAATGAACTACCCCTTGTCAATGATTTCGTCGCTCAAACTGTCGCGCAAATATGGAGAAATCTTAACGCTGGTCCGAGTCGTAAATCCTGCCAGACCATACTCTACCTTAAATCGGAAATCAAGCCTTTTTCACTACTTAGCGCGATTCTGTTTATGTTTTTTCGGTCACGCGTAGAAGCCTCTCATGCGTGTGTCATAGGCCACACGGTCTATCGCTAACATGTACGCCGCGGTCCTTGTATCGACCGAGTGCGAGTCGGCATAACGACACAGATCATTGAAGCTCGCGACCATCTTGTCCTGGAGCCTTTCGTTCACCACATCCTCACGCCAAAAGTACCCCATGCGGTCCTGCACCCACTCAAAGTAAGACACGGTGACACCGCCAGCGTTGGCGAGAATGTCAGGCACTACGAAGATCCCTTTTTGGTGAAGTATTTCATCTGCTCCGGCCGTCGTCGGTCCATTCGCCCCTTCGGCCAGCACCTTGCACTTGATCTTGTCGGCATTGTGGGAGTGGATCTGGTTCTCCGTTGCCGCCGGCACCAGCACATCGCATTCGAGCTCTAACAACTCGTCGTTGTCCACAAACTCCACACCGTCGTAGCCCTCAAACGATCGCGTCGCGCGCAAATAACCCAACGCATCAGGGATATCGATTCCGTGCGGATTGTAGATTCCTCCGTGGATGTCCGATATTGCTACAACTTTATAACCCGCCTCATGCATCAGTTGCGCACCGATGCCACCAACATTTCCTGAGCCTTGCACGACAACACGCGTCTCGGCCGGGGTGATCTTGAATCGCTTGATCGCTTCGTTGACCACAAACAGTATGCCGCGGCCCGTCGCCTCGCGCCGTCCGGACGATCCACCAAGATCGATCGGCTTGCCCGTCACCACCGCCGTTACGGTGTGACGCGCGTGCATCGAGTAAGTGTCCATGATCCAGGCCATGGTCTGCTCGTTGGTGTTCATGTCGGGCGCCGGCACGTCCTTCTCTGGTCCAATGAAGTCGAGCAGCTCTGCCGCATAACGACGCGTCATGCGCTCAAGCTCGCCGGACGACATCTGTTGCGGATCGCAGATGATGCCGCCTTTTGCGCCGCCGAAGGGCACGTTCACCACAGCGCACTTCCACGTCATCCATGCCGCCAGCGCACGCACTTCATCGAGACTCACGTCCGGTGCGTAACGGATGCCGCCCTTTGCTGGTCCACGCGCGAAGTTGTGCTGCACGCGATAACCCTCGAATACCTGGATGCGGCCGGAGTCCATTCGGGTCGGGATATAAACCTTCAACTCCCGGTTGGGAACTCTCAACACGGCGTACAAATCAGGATCGAGGTCCAAAAACTGGGCCGCGCGATCGAAGCGCGACATCATAGACTCAAATGGATTCTCTTCTTTTATCTCTCGAATATCATCAACGTAGCTTGAGCTATACATGCTGACCATAAATGCCTCTCAATTCCCGCGTTGAATTCGTCAAGAACGATTAATGCGGAGCGGCAGCACCTCATTCATCGAGCCACTGCGAAATCCTTCCAGGTCCAACGTCACGTACTTAAAACCCAACTCCCGAAAACGTGCCGCCAGTTGCTCGACCACTTCCTTTCGTAACACACGGTCCATCTCTGCGGGTGCAATCTCAATCCGGACCAGCGTGTCGTGATGCCGCACTCTGAACTCTCTAAACCCAAACTCCCTCAAAATCTCTTCACCACGATCCACCTTGCTCAACCTTTCGATGGTGACTGCTGTGCCATAAGCAATGCGTGACGACAGACACGGGCTTGCCGGCTTGTCCCACGTCGGCAACCCCGCCCGGCAGCTCAACTCGCGCACTTCACTCTTGCTCAACTCAACTTCAATTAAAGGACTGCGCACTGCATGCTGTTTTGCAGCTTGTCTTCCGGGGCGAAAATCGTTGAGGTCGTCTGTCGTCGAGCCATCAACAACCGACTCGATGCCGCGGCCCGCAGCGACTGCTTCGAGTTTGCTGTACAACTCGTCCTTGCAGAAGTAACAACGATCTGCGTTGTTAGCGCGATAACTCGGATTGTCCAACTCTTCGGTCTGAATTACTTCGTGGTGAAAACCAAACTTCTTAACTACGCGATCAATCTCCGTCTGTTGGTAAGAAGGCAAACTGGCCGACTGCCCAGTGATGCAAATCGCGCGCTCTCCCAGTTCAGCGTTGGCGACATACGCAACGTAGCTGCTGTCAACACCTCCTGAATACGCAACGATTACTGAACCCATGGTGCGAAAGAGCTCGCGCAGCTTTTGCTCTTTCAGAATCGCACACTCGTGGCCCTCTTCTTCTTTGTATTGGAGATTTTGCATTGAGTGCCGCATGTTAGCTCATGCGTTCACGGCAACGCAAACATCCTTTTTGTGCCCGTGTACCTTTTTGTCGCACGGTGGAAATGCTAGTATCAGAACCTCCCCGGACTGGCTTGGATGCGCACCTCATTCTGGAACAAATTGCCTGTCATCGCGGGTTACATTTTGCTCGCGCTGAGCCTTGCTGCGCCTGCTGCGGCGCAAACCGAAGAAGCCTTCGGCGACGACGCCACCGATCCCGTCAGACTGTTTGAACGCGGTCAGAGCGCGCATGCGCGCGGCGAACTCGAAAAGGCACTCGGCTTTTATGAACAAGCCCTCAAGGTGCGGCCTGAATTTCCTGAAGCGCAGTTTCAAAAAGGAAATGCCCTCGCGTCGCTCGACCGCTTCAAAGAAGCCGAAGAGGCATTTCGCACGTCCATCTCGCTAAAGAAAAACTGGTCACTTCCCTACTCCGCACTAGGCGCATTACTGATTCGAGTCAAACGCGATGCAGAAGCGGAGCCGATGTTCCGCCAGGCGTTAACTATCGATCAACGGGACTCGCTCGCGTTACGCATGCTGGCTGATATCCGTTTGCGAAAAGGCGACCCGAAAGAGGCGCTGGAGTTCGCCAAACGCGCGACCGCAATTCCCGAAGCTCCCGCATCAGCGTGGATCGGACTCGCACTCGCGCAAAAAGCAAACGGCGACAAGGCAGCGGCGAAAACAACTCTCGATCAAGTGCTTGCTGACGAGCCGCGAAACGTGGCAGCGTTGCTCGAACGAGCAGAGCTTCTGACGGACGCACAGCAGTTCGATGAGGCGCTTGACGATCTCACCAAGGCGGCGAAAGTTAAGCCGGGAGACAAAGTGATCGCCTCCCGTCTCGCCGACACATATCAGAAGGCGGGTAAATCGGAAGAAGCCGCGGCTGTCGCGAAAGCTGCGGGCCTCGCAATAGAGGCGCCAGCTAATACCGACGGTGTTGCCGGCACACCGGAAGAGATCGAAGCTGCCAACAGTTCCGATCCGGTGGCATCCCGCAAAGCTCTTGAAAAACTTTTGGAAAAGAATCCGCGCAATGCGATGTTGCTGGCGCGACTCGGTGCTTCCTACCGTACAGACAATCCAGCTCGATCGCTTGAATATTACCGTCAGGCAGCAGAGATCAAACCCGACAATCCCGAGTATGCGCTCGGTTATGGCGCGGCGTTGGTCCAAGCTCGTCGCTTCGCGGAGGCCGCGGCAATCTTGCGCCAGGTTGTGCGCGCGAGCCCGGACAACTATGTGGCGCATGCGAATCTCGCGACTGCGTTGTACGAA
>DASZDV010000245.1:0-8102 GCA_035941575.1 Pyrinomonadaceae bacterium | reverse complement strand
CGCCGAAAGCTACATCAGCAATTTAAGAGCGCGGGCCCGAGGCGATAAGCGAATCATCTTCACGGGTTTCGTTTTTGGTCAGGACTATCGGGCGTTGCAGCAGAACGCCTATTGTTACGTTCACGCCACTGAGGTTGGTGGAACTCACCCGGCGTTGCTGGAAGCAATGGGTTATGGAAACTGCGTTTTGACACTCGCTACGCCGGAAAACATCGAAGTCGTGGGCGATGCCGGCGTGCCTTACATAGACGAATACGATTTGGCAGCGAAGCTGCAACGCGTTCTGCGCGATGGTTCGCTCGTCCAAGCCTACCGGCATCGAGCGCAACTCCGCATTAAGAGTAAGTACGATTGGGACACGGTAGTGGACCAGTACGAGAAACTCTTCGCTCGCATGTGTGGCCAGGTCATCCCTGGATCGGACGCGACGGCTGAAACCGAATCCGTTGAGGCACCGGCGCAAATCTAATTCCTAACAATTAAGCCTGAAAAGAGAGGGGCCCCGCCGGTTCTAAGAACTGACGGGGCGAAGCGTTAAAGGGCAGGGTTCGGGCAAACAAGGGTGGCAATCCAAAGCATGAGAACCATTCGAACTGCAACGGTCCTGACGGGCGGCGCGTTTTGCGGGTAAAGATAAGGGTAAAAATAGCGTTATACGCACCAGCCAATTGGCACCCACAGCATTTTCAAAACAGCAAAGAACCTTACTAATTACGATGTGTGCGAAATTATACGTTTAAATTGTGACCTGTCAAGAACATTATTAACTATTTCGCAAAAAACTCGTAACACTTTACTGGCCGCCGCGAGCTTGCGTCAGACGAGTGGCCTGGCGGCGCACCGTTTCCGACACGTTTCGGTTCTGGGAAAGATTGTGCAGGTCCTTTGTGCGAATTCGAGGGAGGATGTTCATTACCGTGGGAATGGGAGTTTTTGGGTTGCGTGCGAGGTTGTGAATTATCGGATAAGCGCGGGCCCAGCTTCGGTTCAACGCGATCAACCGCAGGACTTCATCCGCAACCGTTCGCATGCCTGCGATGTTCTCGATTTCCTGCTCAGTGATTCGCGGATTGTGCACGACCGCTGAAGAAACCACCTTGTTGGCATCGCGGACCAGGATGCTTCGCGCCTCGCGGTCGCCTTTCATCGCCAGCTTTATCCGGTCCTTGGTATTCATGAACATGATCCGCCGAATCAACGAAACGCGTTCCGCATTTACTTCTCCACCTGACTCGAGCCGCTCGTGCTCCAATATCCGTTGAACGTTTGCAGAACTTTCAGCCGCAGTTTCCGGCACCAGCTCCGCGTAGCGTTCTGCCGGTAGCCAGCTATCGTCGATGTCGTCGTCAGAAACTTCGATGTGCTGAGCTATCAACCATGCATCGTCAAAACTCAGCTCGCCGGTTGTTGTCGTCAACTCTGCGGTTTCAAAAAACTCAGCCGCTGCCGTTTGACCGCGGGCTCGAAGCTCGTCGGCAATCTGGCGCGCGCCGCGTTCTTTTTCGAAGAACTCTTTGCGCGTCTCCAGTGCACGACGTTCTGCTTCTCCCGTTCGTGCCGCGTTCGAAAGAATTGCCTCGATCAACTCAGGCGCACGCACGAGCCGCTGCTGGTTGATTGCGATCAACTCCAGAAGTGGACCATGCGATGTTGACGCAGCGAGTTTTGCAAGTGCGTCGTTGGGTGTATTTGGGTTAAGGATCGTGGCTTCGTAAATCTTGAGTGTCGAGTCGGGTTGCGTCGCGAGGTAAGCAAGAACAGCGGGGGCAGTGTCGTCGGCGGTGGCGGCGATTAAAAGGTTTTCAGGAGTCTCGGATTTGAGGGTCTCTTTTGCCGCCGACGCTAGTTCCGGATCATCGTTGTCAGCAAGGGCGACGAGAATCTCCAGCAGCTCATTCTGCTGTAACGGCAACATTCCGCGCGCGGCTGCAAGGCGCGCAGGTTGCGGAGCGCTGCCGCTAATGATCGCTTGAACAACAGGGTTGGAGCTCAAATCAGGCAGAGATGCCGTGACATTTCTTGTATTTCTTTCCAGATCCGCACGGACAAGGCTCGTTGCGTCCGACCTTTGGCTGATCGCGGACGACAGTCTTGACCTTGCCGTCTTCTTCTCCCGCGGGTGCTGCACCCTGGTTTGGTCCAGTGAATCTCAATGAAGCCGGACGTCGGGCCATACGCCGCTGCTGCAACGTTTCGGGAGCTTGCTCGGAAACAACCTGAAGATTGAACAGCGAACGGATTGTGGTCGTGTCGATGCGATCGAGCATCTCCTGAAACAGATCAAAACTCTGTTTCTTGTACTCAACCAGCGGGTCCTTCTGTCCATAACCAACCAGTCCGATTCCCTGTTTCAGGTGGTCCAATGACAGCAGGTGGTCTTTCCACTGTGCGTCGATGATGTTGAGCATGATGATGCGCTCGTACGTGCGCATCGCTTCCGGACCAATCTGCTCTTCTTTGTATTGGTACTTGACTTTCAGTCGTTCCCAAATCGTATCGACGATTTCCTGTGACGTGAGACGTTGTAGATCCAGACGCTCGCGATCAGCGTCGAAGTCGTAGATGGTCTTGATTTGTAGCTTGTAGTTTTCGACGTCCCAATCGTCGGGTGAAACTTCCGGATTCAGATACTGTCGCGTGATGTCTGACAGCAAATCGTAAGCAACACCGGCCGCTGGCGGATCACCCATCAGGTATTCACGCTGGTCGGGTTCTTCCATTAATTGCCGGCGCAGACCGTAAATCGTTTCGCGCTGCTTGTTCATGACGTCGTCATATTCAAGCAGGTGTTTACGTGCTTCGAAGTTGCGCCCTTCAACGGACTTCTGCGCGGCCGCGATTCGTTTTGAAACCATCTTCGATTCGATCGCGACGCCCTTCTCCATGCCGAGCCGTTGCATCAACGCTTTGACCTTATCCCCTGCGAAGATGCGCATCAGATCGTCTTCCAACGAGAGGAAGAATCGCGATGAACCCGGATCGCCCTGGCGGCCGGCGCGACCGCGAAGCTGATTGTCGATACGGCGTGACTCGTGGCGTTCAGTACCGACGATGTGCAGACCGCCGAGTGAGACCACTTCCTGATGCTCCTGTTCGACGATCCGCTTCGAACGCTCGTACGCTACTTTCCACTGCTCGTCAGTCGCTTCATCAGGATCGATCTCTTCGCTCTTCAAGAATTCGCGCGCCATGAAATCCGGATTGCCGCCCAACAAGATGTCAGTACCACGACCAGCCATGTTAGTAGCGATCGTCACTGAGCCTTTTCTGCCGGCCTGAGCCACAATCTCCGCTTCACGCTCGTGATATTTCGCGTTCAGCACGTTGTGCTTTACGGACTCCTTCAGCAAACGTCGCGAGATCAACTCGGAGTTTTCCACCGAAACAGTGCCAACGAGCGCCGGCTGTCCCTTCTCGTGACACTCCTTGATCTCCTCGATCACCGCGTCCCATTTTTCGGGCAACGTGCGATAGATCACGTCCGCGTTGTCGGCACGAACCATCGGCATGTGCGTTGGGATCACGATGACGTCGAGTTTGTAAGTTGACGCAAATTCCGCCGCTTCCGTTTCGGCGGTACCCGTCATGCCTGAGAGTTTCTCGTACAGGCGGAAATAGTTTTGCAGTGTGATCGTCGCGAGCGTCTGGTTCTCTTTTTCGATCTCGACGCCTTCCTTCGCTTCGACTGCCTGGTGCAAACCGTCAGACCAGCGACGACCTTTCATCAAACGGCCGGTGAAGTCATCAACGATAATCACTTCGCCGTCCTGAACCACGTACTGGTGATCGAGTTTGTAAAGCGTGTGCGCTTTCAACGCCTGCTCGACGCAGTGCAGAAGCTCCATGTTGGAAGGGTCGTAGAGATTGCCGACACCCAACAGCCGTTCAGCCTTCTCGACACCTTCTTCGGTGAGCACTGCCGTGTGCGCCTTTTCATCGACCACGTAGTCGCCGGTCTTCTTTCCATCTACGTCTTCGCCTTTTTTGAGGTGCGGGATGATCGCGTCGGCGTTCTTGTACTTGTCGGTAGCTTCGTCTGATGGACCAGAGATAATCAGCGGCGTTCGCGCTTCGTCGATCAGGATCGAGTCAACTTCGTCGACGATGGCGAAGTAGTGACCACGCTGCACGCAGGTGGTGAGGTCAAACTTCATATTGTCGCGGAGATAATCGAAGCCAAATTCGTTGTTGGTACCGTAAGTAATATCCGCGGCGTAGGCTGTTTGGCGTTCGAAGTCGTCCATGTCGTTCTGGATACAACCGACTTCGAGACCGAGAAAGCGATGTATTTGGCCCATCCATTCCGCGTCGCGCGAAGCGAGGTAATCGTTCACAGTGACGACGTGAACGCCGCCGCGTCCAGTCAGCGCATTCAAATAGGAAGGGAGGGTGGCGACGAGCGTCTTACCTTCACCTGTTCGCATCTCAGCGATCTTGCCCTGATGCAAAACAATGCCGCCGATCAACTGCACGTCGAAATGGCGCATGCCAGTGCTGCGGACACTCGCTTCACGCACAACCGCAAAAGCCTCAGGCAGGATCTCGTCGAGGACTGCTCGCTCGCGTCGCTTTAGCTCGTCTTTATCTGTGACCCCGCCAATGGCGCGCTGGACCTGCTCCTTAAACGTCGCGGTGCGCGCACGCAATTCCCCGTCAGATTGCTTTTGAACGGAAGGCTCGAGTGAGTTGATCTTCTCTACGAGCGGCTGAATTGACTTGAGGAATCGCTGGTTGCTGCTGCCAAATACTCTAGTTAAAAATTTATCGAAACTCATATCACTGTTGATTTTATTCTAATTAAACTCCAGGCTCCAGTTGTCTCTTAATCATGTCCACAACGCTCTGCCGCGGCATCGAAAAGTTCACGACTACTTTCTTTCCGTCAGGAGTAGCGTTTGTGTTCTTCATTAGCACTTCTTCGTCTTTTCCACTACGCGAGCCAGCGCCAAAAAATAGCAGGTTGTTGAGTGCGTTCGCTAAAGCCTGCGCGCGCGCACTTGAAGTGGTCTCCGACTCGACCGAGGCCAAAACTTCGGTCTCTCCCTGCTTGATCGTAATGACTACTTTCGCGCCCGGATTGTCCTTGCTGATTGGTTGCAAATAGACCAGGAAGCCACTGTCGTTCAACGCCGCGACCATTTTGCCGAACAGGTCGACAAGGTTTTCGTCACCTGCTTTCTTGGTGAATCGCGTATTCTGAAGTTTGCCTTTCTCGTCCAACTCAGCTTCGATCACGACTTCGAAGGGTTTGTTCAAATCGAGCTTGCCCTGGTTCTTCAGATCGTTGGCATAAGCTGCAAAATCCTTCAACACCTTCTTGTTGATCTGGTTCTCATCAGGCAACTCGAGATTGTTCTTCGCAGCCGTCTCTTCCAGTTTCTTCTGCGCCTCCTCCTGAGTCAGTGGCGTACTGTTCGGACTCGCAGACGGTGAGACTTGCGCGATGGCTGAAGGCGAAGCAGACGGAGCAGGACTCGCTGCGGGCGAAGCGCTCACTTCAGGACTTGGCAATGGTGACGCCTCAGCAACCACATCTTTTGACGGCCTCCACTGAGAAACTATCTGCGGGGCAAAAGGATCCACCGCGGCCGTTTGTCCGGGCAATTGGCCATTCAGTTGTGCGTCGAGGGCGAAATACCCGTCTGGGTACCTGAATTTCTCGCTTAGTTGTACCAGTTGAACGTCGTCGCCGATTTGAGTAGCAACGTAATCTTTGTCAACAAACTTGGTACTCGCAATCAGCGCCGCTATGTTGAGCGTGTCGCGGAGTGCAGGAACGTAAACCACGAGCCAAAGTAGCACCAGATGAAGAACGAGTGAGGCGCCGACAAGCCGTAGCAGTACCGCCCATCTGGAGTCGCGGTTAACCTCAAAGTTTTCGAACAACTCAGTCATCCCTGATTGAAACGCCAGCCAGCCCTTTTTGTTCAGTGCCTTTAGACGCCTCGGCTGGTCGACACGTTGTGAGACAGATTGTAACTCGCCCGGTTCGGCTTAGCACTTCGCAGGCCAGAACGGCACGGCTAGAATACTCATCGTGCGCGGAAACGATAGAAAACACTGGCGAAAAGGATCCAGACATCAGTCAAGACGGCCCCAGCGCAAAAGTGTTAACACGCGACCCGTCGAATCAAAACTTTCCCACTCGCGGGAGGTCAAAAAACTGCTTCACGGCATAGGTACACCGCCGCCCGCGCCTTTCAAACCAGACCCGTTCCAACTTCAGGCACTCGCGGATCTCGAGGTCGAGGATGTACTCGTCACGGCGCCCACAGGCAGCGGCAAGACGTGGATTGCACGCGAGGAGATCCGGCGACTGCTAAATGCTGGAAAACGTGCGTGGTACACAACGCCTTTGAAAGCGCTCACGAATTCGAAATACCAGGAATTCATTGATGAGTTTGGCGCGGATCGCGTCGGCATTCTGACCGGCGACCGAAAAGAGAACTCTGACGCGCCCGTGATCGTCGGCACGACCGAGATCTATCGCAACCAGCTTTTCGATTCGTTACGCACCGGCGCTGAAGTGAATGCTGACCTGGTAGTGCTCGACGAAGCCCACTACCTCGGTGACGAAGAACGGGGACACGTCTGGGAAGAAGCAATCATTCTGACGCCGCCGCGAATACGGCTCTTATTGCTGTCAGCGACGATCGGTAATGCAGGTGATTTTGCGACTTGGCTGGAAGAAGTACGCGGTGTGCGCTGTGGAGTGATCACGGGACCGGGGAAACGGCCAGTACCGCTGCGTTCGGCAGTGTTACTGCCCGACAAACGTCTCGTTCCGCTGATCGATGAGACTGGAAGGATCAATCCCGAGATTGAACGGTTGAGATATGAAACTACGGATGCCTGAGATGCCGCCGGCGACGTTGCTGTCGGCGTTGGAAGGCTACAACCTGCTCCCGGCAATTGTTTTCATGCCGACGCGACGCCGTTGCGATAAGGCGGCGTCGGAGGCAGCACTGGCGCGTCCGACCGGAAACGATCGGCGACGTGAAGCACGGCGCGAGTTCATGCGCTCGTTTGTCGAGCAGTATCCGGAAGTACGCGGTCACCGACACTGGGACACGATTATTCGTGGTGGAGTCGCGTCACATCACGCGGGACACATTCCAGCATGGAAACTGGTGATCGAGAGGTTGATGAGCGCCGGTTTGCTCGACGCGATCTTTGCCACGGCAACTGTCGCAGCGGGAGTTGATTTTCCAGCTCGCAGCGTTGTGCTTACGGGAGCGGACGCGCGCACCGCGAGCGGCTGGCGTCCGTTGTCGGCATCGGAATTACAGCAGATGACCGGCCGCGCGGGCCGTCGTGGACGCGACAACGTCGGCTTCGTCGTAGCGGCGCCGGGCCTGCACCAGGATCCTCAACGCATTGCTCAATTACTAAAGGCCGCGCCCGATCCGCTGATTAGTCAGTTCCGTGCAACCTACACAACGCTTTTGAATCTGCTCGATGCTTACGGAACTTTCGCCGGCGTCCGTGAAATTGCGGAACGCAGTTTTGCTCACCGCGATTCCGTGTGGCAACTGAGTCAACTCGAAAAGACACGCGCTGAAAGCGAGCAAAAGATCCATCAGCGACTGAAAGGGTCGGACTGCGATCTGCCGGTTTCGACGGTGCTGGGTTTGGAACGTCTCATTGGAGCGCGAGCACGGTTGCAGGAAGCAAAGCCGCAAACGCGTGCGGAAGTTTTTTCGCGTTGGCTGAACGACGTCGTGAAACCGGGGCGGGTAGTCGGCATTGGTCGCAGCGGCCGGCGACTAGTGATGGTTACTGAAAAACGCGACGGAAATATTCGCGGCGTACGTGAAGACGGAAGCAACGCCAGCTTTCCACAGGAACGAATCGGCCGCGTCTATTCGCCCGTTTACCGATTGCGTGAACAAGACATCGAGCAGGCCTTTGAAGAGGTTCACGAGCGAGGCCGCGAACTGACGCTGCATGAACCGCGGCTGCGCGACGTGCATGCCGAAGAGACTGACGCATTAAAGATCCTGGACGACAGTATCGACAATCTTCTGCCACCACACATCGCTGGTCCAGAACGTCTGCGTTGCACTGAGCTTTTGTGGGAACTACACGAGACTGCCGAAGAC
>DASZDV010000244.1:0-3913 GCA_035941575.1 Pyrinomonadaceae bacterium | reverse complement strand
CGGCGTTTCAGCAGCGGCAGCGGCCGTCGCAGCTCCGGTTGCGGCTGCGGCTGGAGGTGGCGAAGCGGCGGCAGCAGCGGAAGAAAAGACTGAGTTTGACGTGATCCTTCAGGCGGTCGGCGGCAACAAGATCAACGTGATCAAGGTTGTTCGCGAAGTTACTGCGCTCGGATTGAAGGAAGCTAAGGATCTGGTAGAGGCAGCCCCCAAAGCGGTGAAGGAAGGCGTCTCGAAGGAAGAAGCTGAAACCATCAAACAGAAGCTGTCCGACGCAGGCGCGACCGTTGAAGTGAAATAGCTCGTATAAGTCCTAGAGGACTTATTACTTTCGTCGCTTGACACTGGAATCGTTACTGGCTAAGTTAAGGGAGTATTGAGGCGCTGGCGTTACTCCCAAAAAATTTGACGGAAGTTCACCGCTTACGCAAAACAAGCGGTCAGGGCATTGTGCGCTCTGACCGCCGTTTTGGCGTCTCTAAAGGTTTTTTGGCAAACGGAATTGGCAATCCATAAGGAACTCACATGTCTGCAAATCTGCTTCAAACAATTAATACGGGATTAGGAAAGAGAACCAGTCAGGCGCCGGACCGCGTCGATTTCTCGAAGATCGCGACCGCTGTGCGTATCCCTAATCTCATCGAGATTCAGCGTGAGTCGTACAACCGCTTTCTTCAGATGGATCTGTTGCCCGAAGAGCGCGAGGCGACCGGTCTTCAGGCGGTCTTTCAGTCAGTCTTTCCAATCTCAGATTTTCGCGGCACGGCCACACTCGATTTCGTCGAGTACCAAATTGGTAACTGGCAGTGCAAATGCGGACGTCTCGAAGGACTGAACTATCTGCGATCGAACTGCAAAAACTGCGGCGCAACGATCAAGGTAAATCCGTTGGCAGCAGGAGACACGCTCTGCCACCGCTGCGGCACTTTTAACTTTGTCCGTCCGACCTTGTGCGAAAACTGCGGCGAGCCCGTCGGTTTGAAACACAAACACGATCAGCAGGAGTGCCAGGAACGAGGCATGAGCTACAGCGTTCCACTGAAGGTCAAGATCCGGCTCACTGTCTTCGATAAGGATCCCGACACTGAAGTCCTGTCGATTCGCGACATTAAAGAGGAAGAGGTTTTCTTCGGCGAAATCCCGTTGATGACCGACAACGGCACGTTCATCATCAACGGCACGGAACGCGTCATCGTTTCGCAGTTACATCGTTCGCCGGGTGTCTTCTTTAAACGCGGCGCGATTTACGTCGCCAAGATCATTCCGTATCGCGGTTCCTGGGTCGAGTTTGAATACGACCAGAAGAACCTGCTTTACGTGCGCGTCGGCAAACGTAAATTCCTGGCGTCGATTTTCCTTCGCGCGCTCGGTTTGTGGTTCAACCAGAAGGTCGATCTGAAGTCGCTGCGCACTGATTCACAACTCGAAGATGCAGTGAAGAATTCCTCGTTCACTGACGAGGACATGCTGCGCGCGATCTACATCACCGACGGAATCCGGCTTGAAGAGGGACGCCTGATGATTCAGGTGCCCGATCATGGACAGACGAACCTCGTCGGCATGAAAGTCGACTTCGATATCAAGGGTCGTGGTCCGGATCCGATCGTTCGCAGCGGTAAGAAGGTGACTGCGTCAGCGCTCGAAGCGATTCGCAAAGCCAACATTGGCGAAGTAGAGATCGAATCGTCACAGCTCGAAGGCGCGTTCACGGTTGCGGATATCGTCAACACCGAAAGCGGCGAGATCATTCTCGAAGCGAACAACGAGATCACACCGGCGAAACTCCAGGAAATCGTTGAAGCCGGCATCACCAACTTCTCCGTGTTCTTCCCCGAACGCGACGACGTTGGTCCAGTGCTTTCGTTGACGTTGAAGAAAGACGTCATTACCAAGCCGGTTGACGCGCTGTTGGAAATCTATCGCAAGATGCGGCCTGGCGATCCCCCGACTGTCCAGACTGCTTATCGTCTGCTCGAAGCGATGTTTTTCGATCCGCGGAAGTTTGACTTCTCGCGCGTTGGACGCCTGAAGTTCAACATCAAGATGGGCAAGCCCGAGCGCGAGCGAATCGAAGATCCATTGCTCTCCGCGCACGACTTCTACGAAGTGGTTACTTACGTGCTGAAGATGCGTAAGAACCCGTCCGAGTTTCAGGCGGACGACATCGATCACCTTGGCAACCGGCGTGTGCGCGCGGTCGGTGAGTTGCTGGAAAACCAGTTCCGCATCGGTCTCGAACGCATGGAACGGGCGATCAAGGAGAAGATGTCGATCCACCAGGAAATGCAGACGACGATGCCGCGCGATCTGATCAACGCCAAGCCGGTGACGGCTGCAGTGCGTGAGTTCTTTGGATCGAGCCAGTTGTCGCAGTTTATGGACCAGACCAACCCGCTCTCGGAGATCACGCACAAGCGTCGTCTCTCGGCACTTGGACCGGGCGGTCTATCACGTGAGCGTGCCGGGTTCGAGGTGCGCGACGTTCACCCCACACACTACGGGCGCATCTGTCCGATTGAGACGCCTGAAGGTCCGAACATCGGATTGATTTCCAGTCTCTCGTGCTTTGCGCGCATCAACGAGTTTGGCTTCATCGAAGCGCCTTATCGCAAGGTGAGCGACGGACGCGTCGTTGAATATGTCCGCGTCATCAATGGCGGCGACACGAAGTTCAAGCCGGGCGACCACGTTCCGCTCGAAGACGTCGAAAAGGCAAACAAACGTCTCAGCGGCGACTCGCGCAAGGCGGAGTTCGAACCGTGGCCGTTCTACCTGACGGCGTGGGAAGAGGACAAGCACGTCGTCGGTCAGGCCAACATCGAACTCGATGAAAACGGCAACATCATCAACGAGCGTAACGCGGCACGAAAAGCCGGTGAGTTCATTCTCGCTTTGCGCAAAGACATCGAGTATGTCGACGTTTCGCCGAAACAGCTCGTGTCTGTCGCTGCATCGTTGATTCCGTTCCTCGAGAACGACGACGCAAACCGCGCGTTGATGGGATCAAACATGCAACGCCAGTCAGTACCGCTGCTCCGTGCGGAGGCGCCGTACATCGGCACCGGCATGGAAAAGGTCACGGCTCGTGACTCCGGGGCAGTCGTCGTTGCGAAACGCGACGGTGTGGTCGACTACGTCGATTCCGAGCGCATCATCGTCAAGGCGGATCACAACGTCGACGGCACGATCTCGCGCGAAGTGACGGCGGACATCTACACGTTGATCAAGTTCAAGCGTTCCAACCAGAACACCTGTATCAATCAACGTCCGATCGTCCACGTCGGCGAGCGAGTGCAGAAGGGACAAGTCATCGCGGACGGTCCTTGTACCGATCGCGGGGAACTGGCTCTGGGCCGCAACGTCCTGGTGGCATTCATGCCGTGGCGTGGTTACAACTTCGAAGACGCGATCCTCGTCTCCGAGCGTTTGGTGAAAGAGGACTACTACACCTCGATTCACATTGAAGAGCTCGAAATCGAAGCGCGCGACACGAAGCTTGGACCCGAAGAGATCACGCGCGACATTCCAAATGTCGGTGAGAACATGCTCCGCGATCTCGACGACAGCGGCATCATTCGCATCGGTGCCCAGGTCAAACCCGGATCGATCCTCGTCGGCAAAGTCACGCCGAAGGGCGAGACGCAGTTGACCGCGGAAGAGAAACTGCTGCGCGCGATCTTCGGTGAGAAAGCCGGCGACGTTAAGGACGCTTCGCTGGTCAGCCCGCCGGGAATCGACGGCACGGTTGTTGACGTGCAGGTCTTCACCCGCAAGGGACAGGAGAAAGACGCACGGTCGCTGGCCATCGAACAGGATGAAGAAGATCGCCTGCGGCGCGACCTCGAAGATGAAATTCGTATCCTGCGCGAACAGCGTGACGAGCGAATCTACGAACTGCTCGAAGGCCGCAAGCTTT
>DASZDV010000243.1:0-1547 GCA_035941575.1 Pyrinomonadaceae bacterium | reverse complement strand
AGTTCAGGGCCGGCATAAGAAGCAGACCGGTGGCCGCGGACAGTTTGGCGACTGCAAGTGCGTGTTTGAGCCGTTGCCGCGCGGTGGTGGTTTTGAGTTCGAAGACAAGATCTTTGGTGGTTCCGTGCCGCAACAGTTCCGGCCGGCGATCGAAAAAGGAATCATCGAGGCGGCGAAGTCAGGCGCGATTGCAGGATATCCCCTCGTGGATTTCAAAGTGCAGTTGGTCGATGGTTCGTATCACCCGGTGGATTCTGACGAACATTCATTCAGAGCCGCGGGTCGCAAGGCTTTTCGCGCGGCGATGGAGAAAGTCAAACCATCGTTGCTGGAGCCGGTGATGGACGTCGAAATCGCCGCGCCGCAGGAATACAGTGGCGACATTATGGGCGACCTGAACTCACGTCGTGGCCGCGTGCAGGGAATGGAGACGAGCGGCAAGCAACAGGTGATCAAAGCGCAGGTGCCGATGGCTGAAATGCTCAACTACCAGTCGACACTGAATTCGATCACCGCCGCGCGCGGTTCGTTCCACATGCAGTTTTCGCACTACGATCCGGTTCCCGGTCAGTTGGCCCAAAAGATCGTGGAGCAGTCACGCGCCGAAGGCAGGATTAGAGGCGGCGAAGAAGAAGAGTAGCCACGAAGAGGCACAAAAGATCAATAGCCACAAAAAGGCACATAAGGCACAAAACAGTTAATCAGAAGATCGTTAACTGTTATGTGCCTTATGTGCCTTTTTGTGGCTAAAACTTTTTGTGGCTATTCCGGGTTGGCTGGTTTTCTGGTGCGCAGGGGCGCGATTGCTGGGCCGAGTTGTGGCCCTTCCTTAACGGTATACCCCGCCGGGACTTCGAAGAGCGACTTTGCCGGTTCGGTGCGATTGATGTTGGTCAACTTGTAAGTCGTCTCACCAAAACGCGGATCGCTGTGACGCGTCATCACCACTAATTGCAACTCGGGTGAATACCAACGTTCGCTGACGATCTCAATCGCGCGCTCATTGCCAATGTCACCCGCGGGAATCGTGACTGTCGTGCGCGTACCTTCTGCTTCGACACCTTCGACGTTCTGTTTGCCAAGCTGCTCTTCTTTTACGTCGTTGCTGTTAGCAGACTTGGACCTGAAGACAAACGTCGAGGCCGACCCTTCGGCATGTTGCACTCGTACGCCCGGCCCCGGCGCAGGCAGTGGTGCGGTCATGATCACGTTTCCACTTGCACCCGCTGCGGTTCCTGGCGCCACTTTGAATTCAAACGTCCGGCCTTCAATCGTCTCGCCTGGCTTCCTGGCGAACTCAAACGTGAACGGCAAACCTTTGTGCGCAGTGTGTGATTTGGAATCGAGTGAGTAGGTTACGCCTGCAACAGGATCGCTGATGAAGATCGTCTGCGGTGGTTCTTCACCGGCTCCGCCGAGCACTCCGAGACCCTTTAAACTCTGCTCGCGACGCGTTCGTCCCTCACTGTCGCGATAGAGCGAACTCGTGCTGCGGTTGATGATGCGATTGCCGTCGGCGAGCGTTTGAATCGACTCAGTGACAGCCT
>DASZDV010000242.1:0-5889 GCA_035941575.1 Pyrinomonadaceae bacterium | reverse complement strand
ACCAGATCCGCCTTCTCGTCACGAATCGCGTCGGCAAGCACCGTCGCGGCAGCAAACGGAGAAAGGTGCGTGAGGTTATCGCCGACAACGTGAATTGCCCGGTCCGCGCCACGCGCGAGTGCATCTTTGATCACGCTCTTCACGCGCTGTGGGCCCATTGAACAAACAACGACTTCACCACCGAGCTTTTCGCGCACGCGCAGCGCTTCTTCGAGCGCGTAGCCGTCAGACTCGCTCACCTCAAACGAAAGATCAGCCTCTTCAATCCAGGTAGCGTCTTTATTAATTCGCAGGATCGCGTCCCTGTTCGCGACCTGCTTCATCATCACAACAATCTTCATCTTCTCTTGTTCTTATTCTGGGTCCCTATTCGTTCGCAAGGTTACTTTTGTTTTTATCCCTTTTCCCTTCGCGGTCCGCTAGCTCACCCCACGCTGCACTCGCTACTCCTCGTACCTCTTGAACAACAACGCCGCATTCGTGCCCCCAAACCCGAAACTGTTTGAAAGCACATAATCAACACGCGCTTCACGCGGTTCATTCGGGACGTAATCGAGATCGCACTCAGGATCGGGGTTGAAGTAGTTGATCGTCGGCGGCAAAACGTTCCGGTGCAACACCAACGCACTGAAGACACTCTCAATTCCGCCAGCGGCGCCGAGCAAGTGCCCGGTCATCGATTTCGTAGAACTGACCGCCAGTTTGTAAGCGTGCTCGCCAAACGTCTCTTTGATCGCCAACGTTTCGAACTTGTCGTTGTAGGGCGTCGAAGTGCCGTGGGCGTTGATGTATCCAACCTGTTCAGGTTTTACGCCCGCGTCTTTAAGTGTTCGCTGCATCACGCGCCGTGCACCTGAACCACTCTCATCAGGCATTGTCAGGTGAAACGCATCGGCACATGCGCCGTAACCGACAATCTCGGCGTAAATCCTCGCGCCACGCTTCTTAGCCGACTCGAGTTCTTCGAGAATCATGATCCCGGCGCCTTCGCCGATGACAAAGCCGTCGCGATCTCTTTCAAACGGCCGCGACGCGTGCAACGGATCGTCGTTATTTGTCGACAACGCTCGCATTGCCGAAAAACCCGCGATGCTCATCGGCGTGATCGCCGACTCCGCTCCGCCGCAGATCATCACGTCCGCATCGCCTCGTTGAATGATCTTGAAACTGTCGCCGATCGCGTGCGCTCCCGCCGCACACGCTGTGGCGGTCGCTGAGTTTGGTCCCTTGGCGCCGAAACGAATCGAAACCTGTCCGGCGGCGAGATTCACAATTGCAGAAACGATGAAGAACGGCGAGACGCGGTCCGGACCATCGTCGAGCAGTTTCGAGTGCTCGCGTTCGATGGCCCAGAAATCTCCGATGCCGCTACTGATGTAGGTGCCGGCATTCTCGGCCGGACCGTCAGGAAACTTGCCTTCGGGCGTGAGCTCGATGTGGCTGTCAGCCATCGCTTCGATCGACGCCGCAATCGCATAATGAATAAAGGCGCCCATCTTGCGCGCCTCTTTCTTCGCAATGAATGTCAGCGGGTCGAAATTTTTTACTTCGCAGGCAAACCTTACTGAGAACTTCTCAGCGTCGAATTTCTTGATGTAATCCGCGCCGCTGCGACTGCTCATCAGCGAGGCCCACGTGTCCTCGACAGTATTGCCTACAGGTGTCACGAGGCCGAGGCCTGTAATGACGACACGACGTGTCAAAGTAGAACTCCTTTGGTCATTGCCGATTGCCAATTGCCGATTGCCGATTTTTTGGTGTCAACGGACCAAAACAAATTGGCAATTGGCAATCGACAATTGGCAATCAGAATTACTTTTTGTGCTGGTCAATGTAGTTATAGGCGTCCCGCACGCTTTGGATCTTCTCAGCGTCTTCGTCAGGGATCTCAATGCCAAACTCCTCTTCAAAACGCATCACGAGTTCCACCGTGTCCAGCGAGTCGGCGCCGAGGTCGTCAATAAATCTGGCGTTTGGCGTGACCTCGTTTTCATCGACACCAAGCTCGTCGACAATGATCTGCTTTACCTTATTCTCGATCTCTTGATCGGGCATCGTGTTTGCTCCTCTGTGAGTTTAATTAGACTAATTCATCCCTGACAGCAAGCTCGGCGAGTGTCGCCTCCAAGCTTGTTGCGTCTTGCACGTTAAGACACTCTACATCGCGATTCGTTTGCGACATGAGTCCCGACAATACCTTGCCGGGCCCGATTTCAACGAAAGTTCCCACGCCCTCATTCAGCAACAACTGCATTGACTCCAACCAGCGCACCGGCGCTGACACTTGTCTCAGCAGCGCATCGCGCAACGCATCGGGCTCGGTCGTGACACGAGCATCGACGTTGGTTACCACCGGAATCTGCGGCGCATTGAAACTCAAACTTTCAAGATGCGGCGCCAGCTTTTCCTGTGCCGGTTTCATTAGCGCACAATGAAACGGCGCGCTCACATTCAACTTGATCACGCGCTTCGCCACACTCTTCAACAACTCGATCGCGCGATCGACCGCTTCAGTGTTTCCGGCAATCACCACCTGCTTTGGCGAATTCGAGTTGGCAACAGAACAAACCTGATCGCCGCGTGCCTGCTGACACGCCTCTTCAATCGCGCTCAATTCACCACCGATCACCGCGGCCATCGCGCCAGTGCCAACGGGCACCGCTTGCTGCATGTACTGGCCGCGTGCACGAACCGTCGTTACAGCGTCCGCCAACTCCAATACACCTGCCGCAACGAGCGCTGAATATTCACCCAAACTATGTCCCGCAACAAACTGCGGCAGCGGCAACCCATTTTCTCGCGCCGCACGAAACGCAGCCACTGACATCGTTAGTATTGCCGGCTGCGTATTTTCAGTTAACTGCAACTCTTCAGCCGGGCCTTCAAAACACAAGCGCGAGATTGAGAAACCTAACGCATCGTCAGCTTCTTCAAAGACCTGTCGCGCAACCGGGAAATTCTGAGCGAGATCTAGTCCCATGCCCGGGGCTTGCGAACCCTGCCCCGGAAAAAGCGCCACAGACAACACGGATTGATCTGTGTCAGTCTGTGCAGATCCGTGGCTCACCATTGCATTAACACCGCGCCCCAGGTTGCGCCGCCTCCAAACGACGCCATTAACACCAGATCGCCTTCCTTTACACGACCCGCTTCGACACATTCATCAAGGGCGATCGGAATCGACGCCGACGAGGTGTTCCCATGTACTGCGATGTTTGAATAGACCTTGTCCAGATCGACGTGCAAACGATCGGCCACGGCCTCGGTGATCCGCTGGTTCGCCTGGTGCGGAATGAAAAGATCGATTTCGTCCGACTTCTTGCCGGCCATTTCCAACACTTCGCGCGAAATCTCAGCCATTGAACGAACCGCGACTTTAAACAGTTCGTTGCCTTTCATCTTGAAGAAGTGATCGCCTGCCGCGAGTGTTTCTGACGTAGGTTTTCGACGCGTGCCACCGCCCGGCGAAAAAAGTTGTTCTTCGTAACGACCGTCGGACCTAATCTTGCTGGACAGGATCCCGCGATTGCCGTCTACGGGTCCCAAAACCGCCGCGCCTGCGCCGTCACCAAACAAGACGCACGTTTGACGATCCGTGTAGTCAACGTACTGCGTCAGGATTTCAGCGCCTACAACGACTGCATAGCGCGCCTGGCCGGTTTTGATCATCGAGTTGGCGAGTGAAACGCCATACAAAAAACCCGAACAAGCAGCGACGACGTCCATTGCCGCGGCGCTGTGCGCGCCCAATTCGGCTTGAATGATGCAACCTGTCGAAGGAAGGATCTGGTCGGGTGTGACGGTGGCGCAAATAAGAAGATCGATGTCAGAAGGATCGAGACGGGCGCGTTCAATCGCCTGACGCGTGGCGCGCACTGCGAATAGAGAAGTGTATTCATCAGGCGCCGCTTTACGGCGTTGCTTTATTCCGGTGCGCGTCGTGATCCACTCGTCCGAGGTTTCAACGATCTCCGCGAGATCGGCATTGGTCAGAATACCTTCGGGGTACGAGTGGCCCGTGCCCAGAATTCCAGCTCGTTGATTCACCATTTATTCCTCAGGTTACTATAACTAGGCACAGATTACACGGATGCCCACAGATTGGATCTGTGTTTGTCTGTGTGATCTGCGGCTAATTTAATCCCACTCTCGATACGTTCGGCTGTGCGATGGTCAGAAAACTCTTTCACGCTCCTGATGGCGTTGCGTATCGCGCGGGCATTTGAACGTCCATGCCCAATCACGACGATGCGCCTGACACCCAACAAAGGCGCCCCGCCATATTCCGTGTAGTCGAGGCGCTTCTTAATGCTTTGAAAAGCCGGTTTCGCAAGCACTGCACCCGCTTTAGTCACGGCGGTCGCAGTCAACTCGCGCTTCAACATCGACAGCATCGCTTCAGTCAAACCTTCAGACAGCTTCAACATCACATTTCCGGTGAAGCCATCCGTCACAATCACGTCAACCATTCCCGAAAAAAGGTCGCGGCCTTCGACATTTCCCACGAAGTTGATATTGGTTAGCTGCCGCAAGAGTGGAAACGCTTCTTTCGTCAGTTCGTTTCCTTTCGCCTCTTCCTCGCCAATGCTCATCAATCCGACCGACGGTTTCACTGTGCCCAGCACAGAACGAGAGTAAGCATCGCCCATGATGGCAAACTGTGCGAGGTGATGCGGCTTACATTCCGAATTCGCGCCAACGTCAATTAACAGCGTCGGCTTTCCAGCCTTCGTCGGAATCATCGCCGCGAGTGCCGGACGATCCACACCCGGGATCGTTCCAATCACCATTTTCGCGGTCGCCATGGCTGCGCCGGTGTTTCCGGCTGAAACAAAACCGTCGCCGCGGCCTTCGATGACCAGCTTCGTTCCGATTCTCAAAGAACTCTTCTTCTTGCGCCTGACTGAGGTTGCGACCGGATCGTCCATCGCAATCACTTCAGCAGCTTCGACAAACTCAATTCCGCGATCACCGTCTCCGCGCCAGCCGCAGCGTCTCAGTTCCGGTTCAACCTTTTCGACCTGGCCCACCAGAATGACCTTAACGCCAAGATCGCGCGTGGCTGCGAGGGCACCGTCAATCTCAACGTGCGGCGCATGGTCACTTCCCATAGCGTCGAGAACGACTTTGCCCGTCAGGGGGGCCTCATTCTGCGACTGAGTTCGCACTCGCGTTCAGTTTAGGTTTCTTCTACCTGCACGACCTGGCGACCTTTGTAGTAGCCGCATTTTGGACAAACACGGTGGGGCATGCGGGGCTCGCGGCAATTCGGACAAAGAGTGGTTTGCGGGACACGCAACGCATCGTGCGCGCGCCGCTTATCTCGACGAGCTTTGGAATGTCGCCGTTTAGGATTTGGCATAATGACTCCTGCTAAATGTTAATGGTAAGTGGTCAATGGTAACTACGCCCTTACCATTCACTACTTACCACCTGTTAAGTTCTTCAGCGCGGCCCAGCGTGGGTCAATTTCGTCTGTGACACACGCACAGTCGCCCGTGTTTTTATCGATGCCGCACTCAGGACAGATGCCCTTGCAATCAGACCGGCAGAGCATCCGTGTCGGCACTGCCAACAGGATCTGCTCTTTGACGATCTCGTCAATATCGATCGCTTCACCGTCAAACACCGAGACCGACATTTCGTCTTCGGTCAATTCGGCTGCGCCGCTTGACTCGTAGTCCGCGCCGGTTATGTACTGCAAGTCGAAATCCGCCTTGACCGGCACGTCTGCGCGTTGCAGACAGCGATCGCATTCGACCTGGGCGCGCGTCTCGATATGACCGTTGACAAAGACCTCAGCTCCCGCGAGCCTGACCTTTCCTTTAACGTCGACTGGCTCAACAAGGATCACTCGATCATCTAAAGACCCCAGTTCATCAGGCTGGT
>DASZDV010000241.1:0-1806 GCA_035941575.1 Pyrinomonadaceae bacterium | reverse complement strand
CATCGCCGGACTGATTCTGGTTGCAACGGTCGTGTTGATGGTAACGGCGGTTGTGTTGATCGGATTCGTTTTTCTGTTCAAGCGATTAAGACGAAATGACGCAGGCGGCAGCACGCGGTTGGTCGTGGGCGATGTGTGTTTGAATGTGGATAACGCGGCTTCTCAAGCTAATCCTCAGCCTCAGAACAGTCCAAACCAGCCGTAAGCATTCAAAACTTCACCGGTCCCGAACGACGCGAGATTCGCGACGACGATGGCGGCGAAGTCTCGCCACATCGAACTCTTTCCTAACTCTTCCGACGCGCCGTAAGCCAGCCAAAACAGAATGCATTCCGCTAGCGGCGCAAATGTCTCAGCGACGACAAGGTACGCGGCGCGCGATCTACTTTGAAAGAGCAGCGGCAGCACGAGAACGACGATGGGGTAAGTGCACGCTGTCAGCCACAGACCGGCCAACAGTCTTCGCTTAATCGAATGCCGTTTCGAGAGGCCGACGAGAAGAATCGGAGTTTCGATCAGAATTGTGAGCAGATAACCAAGAGGCAGGAAGCGCCAAAGAGCGGATGACGACATTAGTTGGGGCGCTGACTCTCTTGGCCAGCGTCGGGTTTTGACATCTCAAAATTCACCGTTAGTACGCCAACCCTGTTCGCCGCGCCGGCTTTAAGTGGCTCAAACTTCCACTTGAGAGACGCAAGCAGTGTCAGTCCTTGAAACAAAGGGTTTCGTGATAACGAGCGCGCACAAATCACGTTACCGCCCGGCGAGATAATCAATTCTACATGGATCTTGCCTTCAGGGTGCGCAACTCTTCCCAGTCCGTGATAAGCGGGCAGCGGTAGCGCTTCGGCTTTTGTAAACAGTTCTTCTGTCGAAACGCGAACCGCGCCGGCAGAATCAAAACTCTTATCGGACGACGTACAGACCGGATTGGTAGGTATTCCTGAGGTTTCAAAAACCGCTCCTGATGCGTCACTCACAAACACTCGCGGGTACGGAAACAAGTTTCGTTTCGGTTCCTTCGGTGTGCCCTTCGCCAATTCAATTCCAAGTTCGCGGAAAGCCACGCCTTCGTCCCAGGGATATTTGCGATTCGCCACGATTTTCAGAATCAGCAGACTGTTTGTTTGATCGATGTAATGTGGGCCGCCCCACCAGGTTGAACTTGTAGTCGCCGGCAGCGCTTCGATGTCTCCCCCGGTCAGGATATCAGTCAAAGCAAACTTACGAATCAACCTGCCATCCGATCGATAAATGACAACGACTGCATCGCTGCGACCGATGTAGTACCAACTATCGAAAGTAACGACGTATTGCCCATCGTCGGAAATGATTGCGCTGACCGGAGCGAGGTCGTTTACCAGCGCAAACCTTGCGCTTCGCACGGATGAACCGTCCGCAGCCCGAACGTAGAACTCAGCCTTGGGATGACGTAAACGGGTGTCAAAGTTCTTCGCCGTAATCTCGACGTAGTATTGCTTGTTTGGCGAGTAGAACTTCCTGATCGTCGGCGGTGGTGCAACCCTATCGGCCTTGACTACCGTCGCCAAACCGGCGACCAGAACGAGCGCGAATGTAGACAGAACCCAACGCATGCAGGACAAAAGCGACTCTCCAAATCAGAGCATTCTTAGTAGGAACGGAGCTTCGGCCAAAACATGCGCGATCGCGACCGTGAAATAAATGTCGCGCGTCGCCGTGTAATCGATCGAGAAGCTAAGCCAGAGCACCGCGACAATGAAGAGACTGAAAACGAGAAGGCCCGCAATCAGCTTTGGAAACCCGCGCGAGTGACTCGCGGCCGGG
>DASZDV010000240.1:0-2001 GCA_035941575.1 Pyrinomonadaceae bacterium | reverse complement strand
CGGCCGTCGACAGTTACGATTACTCGTCGCTCGCGCCATGCAGCCAAAGCTCCCACAGCAGCAAAGACAAAACGAAACTCGCCGGAAAAGTTGCGCATAAATTTCCCTTGCGCCGCGACCCGCCCGGCTGTTTCTCCGCCGATACCCATCGTCGAAGCGTTGAGACAGATAAATGGCTTTTCGAATCCATTGCAACGCCCGTAAAGAACGTCCACAGTTTGCACTTGCTGAGAGTTTTCCCCGCGAACATAGGAAATAACCGTGTCGATCCATGTTTGCAAAGGCGCACGAGTGCCGCGCAAACCGCGAGCAAAATCGTCGCCTGTTCCTGCAGGAAGAATCGCGAGTGTCGCTGAAGGATTGATGGCAGTGGGAAGGAGATCCGGATCGTCGTGAAGTTCAAAAAATCCCTCGGCGGCTTCGCTCAGCGTCCCGTCACCACCGACGACGACAATCGAGTTGACACCTGATCGCAAAGACGCGCGGGCTTTGCCTGTGGCATCCCCGCGCGCTGTTGTTTCGTACGCTTGATACTCAACGCCGGACGCGTCGAGTTCTCTTTTGATTGTAGGCCACACACGCCGCACTCGCGCGGCAGTGTGGTTAATGATAATGAGGATCTGCATGAAGGCCATCCACAGATTACACCGATTCTGTGTAATCCGTGGATGGACTTGTGTGGTTATCCGCGGGCGCGGGCGCGACTGGCAGCCAAAGCCAGTTCGCGAGCGCGCGGCATGGCGTCAACGGCGCGTGAGATCTGCGGATCAGCGTCATTGAAGACCTGCGTTGCAGTCCTGTAACCGTAAGCTGCTGACAAGATGTTATAGCGCAACTGTTTTTCAGCGAACGGGCGCGCTTTGTCGAGCTGGTCAGGACTGACCTTAAACATCGGCTTGGCCGCGGCAAACTTCTTCACTTCCTTGAAGAGGGCATCCGTGACCGGATAGTCGTCGTTCACGAGATCGTGATCGAATTCGATTGCGCGCTGAACCTTGTACGACTCAAAACCAGTAACTCGTCCAGTCGTCAACTCGAGTGAAAACGCGAAGAGCACGTCGCGGAGGTGTCGCTCAGCCGCAGTGATCAAACCCGGCTTCACGGATTCGTCCGGTGAAATTCCGCCGCCGCCGTAAACAGCGCGGCCCGTATCGGTATGGCTCTCAGGCCCGTTCTGCGGAGCGGTTTGGGCGTTCTTATCTGCTGCCAAACCACCCGGGAAGTAATAGTTGTAAAAACCACCGTTCGAATAGTCACGCTGAATCAGGCGACCCGACGGTGTGAAGTACTTCGCAATCGTCAGCAACAGAGCTGAGTCGTAATCCAACTGGAACGGAAATTGAACGAGACCTTTGCCAAACGTCGTCTCACCAACGATCAGCGCACGGTCGTGATCCTGCAAAGCACCGGCAACGATCTCAGCTGCTGACGCGGTATCGCCGTTCACGAGGACAACAACCGGAACGCTGTCAGGATTCTCATTTACTGCTGCATACGACTGCGAGCTGTCGCGGAAGCGACCTTTTTGCGTAACGATCATCTGCCCGCGCTGCAAAAACGTGTTCGCCACGCGAACGGCCTGAATAAGCAGACCGCCGCGGTTGCCGCGCAGATCCAGCACCAGCATGTTCATACCTTTGCTGTGCAACTCCTTGAGCGCGACTTCGAATTCGTCGGCCGTCGTCAGGTTGAAGCCACCCGTCATCCCCACATACCCGACGCCCGGACGAAGCATGTACGCCTGGGCGATCGATGGTAGCGAAACCGCGTCGCGAATGATGTTGACGGTTTCTGACTGCTTTGTGGCTTGATGCTCTACCGTGACTTTGACCGTTGTGCCGCGCGCTCCGAGCAAAAACTTGCGGACTTCAGGATAGGTCTTGCCCTTCATCGAGTTGCCGTCGACCGCTAGAATGCGATCGCCAAATCGAAGTCCGGCGCGTGCCGCAGGTGATTCCGGGAAAGTGGCGCGAATGAATGTGTTGACGTCGTTTCCTTCGC
>DASZDV010000239.1:0-7638 GCA_035941575.1 Pyrinomonadaceae bacterium | reverse complement strand
CAGAAGGTGGCCCAGGAACTTGCGGCGGAAGCAAACATGAGCGCTGGAGAGATGGTGCGCGAAACACCGTATGTGAAGCCCGGAGACGACGTCCCGAACATCGGAACAAACCAGCAGTTTGAGCAGGCGCTCGAAGCGCTTAACAATGCGAACGATGTCGGCGCCGCGACGGGAATCAAAGGTGGTTTCGCTGTTCCAATGCTGATCGACAAGAAGGACCCGCGCATTCCCGATTTCGATGAAGTGAAAGCGAAGGTCACTGAGACGATCAAACAGCAGCGTGCGAAGGAACAGATCGAACAGAAAGCAAAAGATCTGCTCGCGAGTCTGAGCAGTCCTGATGCGCTCAAAGCTACCGGCGAAAAAGAGGGATTCGACTCCGGATTCGAGGAGGGTTTCAAACTCAGCTCGACGCTCGGTAAGGCTGGTTCGAGTACCGCGATCGATGACCTAATCTACAGTCTGAAGGAAGGCGAGATCAGTAAGACGCCACTCAAAGTCGACGACAAGTGGGTGCTTGTCGGTATCGTCAAGAGAATCGAGCCTGACTTCACCGGATTCAACTCCGGCGAACGTGATCGCCTGAAGCAGCAGATAATAAGTGCGCGTCAAACGCAGGTCTTTGAGGACTATATTTCCGGAGTTCAACAGCGCATGAAGCGCGATGGCAAGATCAAGATCTACAACGACGTGCTCACGCGTCTGGATGAATCAGAACCCGCCGCCGAACCGAACCTGCCAGAAGGTCTAAACTTCCCGACGGGGTAATAGGTCCTATGCGTCCTATAGGACCTATACTTAATCGCTGACTTAGTTGCCCATCAGTGGTCCAATATCGGCTTGCGGTACCGCCGTGCGGATCTGAAGTTCGTTCGCGGTAGTGACGATGGTCATATTCGCGAGCGCGCTCTTCGCCAAAACTCCCTTCGCTCCTGACAGCCGGCCTACAACTAAAGCCGCAAACTGCTTAAGTCCTTCGAGCGTGTCTCCGAGACTCTTCGCTGCATCGGCATTCAACGCGCGCGCAGCGAGAAACAGCTCGAGATCCTTTTCAGTTGTACCAACCGAGCCATAAACCTGTCGCAGCGTTGCCAGGTCCGCTGCTATGGGAGCGTTCGCGATGTCCATGTTCCTTACCAACTGCTCTGTCACGTTGGCGCCAAAGCCGATGATGGCGCTTGGATCGCGGCTGGCCAAAGCGATCAGTTCCGCGTTAGCACGCTTACGTTGGCGACTCGCGTCGATAACGGCGCGAACACCGGTTGAATCCCCCAGCGCGAGAATGTTGTTATCGAGCGGTGCGGCGGCGAGTTCGCTGATGTTGAAATCAAAGAAGCCGAGCACGCGAACGTTTTGATCGAGTTTGAAGATGTAGATTGTTTTGCCCTGATACTTCTCTTCGCGATAACTGCCGTTTGAAGCCACTCTGCCTGCGGCCACCATCGCTGCGGGACTAAAGCTTCCGTTAGCCAACGCGACAGTTTGCACTTTCGTCCCGCCTTCGGACGGGTAACTGAAACGCATGCCGAACGCGACCTGTTCAAACATGCGCGGGTCGAGACCGGTCTTTGTCTTGAACGATTCGATACTCGCATTCACTTCAGCCAGCCGCGCGGAGTTGTTGGCGAGTATCTGCGGCAATGCTTCGTTGAGCAGTTGCCGGATCTTCACCTGGGCCACGGCGTCTGATTGCGGCAACGATGCCAGCAATCCAGTCGCTGCCTGCGCATTGCTGCGATTCCGGGTCTGCGGCCGCGTGGCGGCCTGCGAAGTGCCAACGGCCAACACGATGATTGCGAGGTTAAGGAGTCTTCTTTTCACTTATGTTTAAAGCCTTTCTAGGGAGCAGCTAAGGAACCCGGACTGCGATGCACAGGTTCACGTCTATGGTTTGCTGAGATTTAGCCGCTCTCGCAGTTTCGCAAATTCAGCCTTTTGGAAGTCTTTTGGCAATTGAAAGAGCTCTTTTCTCACGTCCAGCACTATATCCGAGAGTTCCATTGTTGTGCGCGTGCCGTCCGGCGATGTGCTTTCAGTTCTGACCGGCATGTGCAACGCGTCATCAAACCAGAGGAAGGTCTCACCGACGCTGACGTTCTCACCGGCGGAATTGTTAACAACAACCCGATACTTTTCGAGCTTTCTTCCGCCCATTATTTCGGCGCCGAGCCTCTGATAACCGGTTGTGATTAACTCCGTGTGCAATAAACGGTCAGGTGACGTCTCCGAATCCTCCCCGGCGTCTACTTCTTCCCCAACGTCTTCCTTCGCAGCTTCGGCAAACAACTTTTCAGCCGGTAGAATTAGGAACCGTCCTTCGGGCAGAGTGAGATAGACGACTTGCTGTCCCGCGGTTTCGGATTCGTCGCGCCGCAGATCACCGTCTCGTGCGATCACGTTCTTTGTCACCAGCGTCTCGCCCCGCGCGTTGACCGTGGTGATCGTGCGAGTCGCGCGATAACGCTCGGGTTCTCTGGTTTGAAACGGAGGTGTTGAGGAGACAATCGTTTCGTTCGCTGACGGTTCAGTTGCAACTCTTTGAGTTTGTGAACACGCGCAGGTGACGATGAGAACAGCAGAAAACGAGAGTAACGCTTTCCTGCACTGCTGCATTCGACTCACACTCGTTCCAACAGCAGCGCCAATCCCATGCCGCCACTTACGCACAGAGTCGCTAGTCCCAGTTTCGCTTGCCGCTTGTGCATTTCGTGAACGAGTGTGGTGGTGATTCGCACTCCGGTGCAGCCGATTGGATGGCCCAACGCGATAGCGCCGCCGTTGACGTTCAACTTTTCGGCGTCGAAGTGTAGTTCGCGATCACAAGCAATGACCTGTGCCGCGAAGGCTTCGTTAAGTTCGATTAGATCGATCTGGTCCAACGTAAGATTCTGGCGAGCGAGCAGTGATCGGATTGCCGGCACAGGACCGATTCCCATGATGTCAGGAGCAACGCCCGCGATCTCGTAGTCGACAATGCGCGCCTGCGGGCTAACGCCTGATCGTTTAAGACCGTCTTCACTCAAAACGACGAGAGCGGCAGCACCGTCTGTAATGCCTGACGAGTTGCCGGCAGTCACACTTCCGTCTTTGTAAAACACCGGAGGCAGCTTTGCCAGATCGGCGAGTGTCGTTCCGGCGCGGCAGTGTTCATCCTGCGCAAACGTGGTCGTCTCGTTTTTGCCGCTGGCGATTTCGAGCGGCATCACTTCGTGTTTGAAACGACCGGATTTGATCGCAGCTTCTGCCTTTTGTTGCGAATGCAACGAAAACTCGTCCTGCTCTTGGCGTGAGATCTCGTATTGCCGCGCGAGTTTTTCCGCCGTTTGGCCCATCATCAGACCCGACAACGGATCGTTGAAGCCGTCGCGATACATGCCGTCGACGAGTTGCGTGTTGCCCATGCGCATGCCCCAACGCGCGCCTTCCGCGAAATACGGGACACGCGACATGCTTTCCGTGCCGCCGGCGAGCACTGCATCGGCGCGGCCGAGCATGATCTCCTGCGCGGCGAGGATTATTGCTTTCAGACCCGAACCACAGGCTTGATTGACTGTGAACGCAGGTATTGTTTCAGGTATGCCTGCGCGAAAAGTGATCTGTCTTGCGACGTTAGGTCCGCCCCCTGCTTGTCGCGCGCAACCCCAAATCGAATCGTTGATGTTATCGGCGGAGATGTTCGCGCGACGCAACGCTTCCTGCGCAACCGCGACACCCATGTCAGCCGCTGTCCATGACTGCAAAGTGCCGCCAAATTTTCCAATCGGTGTTCGTACTGCGCCGGCGAGATAGACGTTCTTCATACTTGCGAAAAATGGTAGCACAGGGTAGAAGTTTTCCCGCAAAAGCCCATTAGCAAGACCTCACGTTATGCTCAAACACCTCACATGTACTGCTTCAATCGAAGCTGCACGCCAACAAATCGCGGCGCTCTTTCGCAGCCACGCCGAATGGTTCTGTACTGCCGGTCGCAACGAAACATACGCGCTGCGCCGGGACGAAATGGACGTCGCGATTGCTCAGGAAAGACTCGTACTTTCCTGCTGGACCGAAAAGGGAAGTCGCTCGTGGCGCATTCTGAGTTGGGAATGGAACGGCCAGATGCTTTTGCTACAGGCGTCGCGCAGAATGGGCGCGGAATTGCCGTTGATTGAACTCGTCCCGCGCGCTTCAGCATTGGCCGTTGCGGCAACGATTCGGGCCGCACGGCAGATTCGTTGTGAAAAGTTGGCCCAACTTACTTGCGCCTTTCATCCTGAAACGCGCATCGAGCGAACGGCATTGAGCCCCGGCACGAAACCGAGCCAGCCGGGACGCTACGCACGCATACTCCTGCGCCGTAAACAAACAAGAATTGCCGTCACTGGTCCAGTCGTGTCGAGTCATCCGGCCTCAGTCGATGCTTTCCTGTCTTCGGCGTTGCTCTGGTTCAGACGAACTTCCGATCGCATCAAGCCACCTTATATCGAACAACACTGGTTGGTTGTTTCCGAAGAACTATTGAAACCGTTGCTGCACCGCGTGGCGCTATTGCGCGAAGGTTTGAAAAATGCAATCCGCGTTTTCACAGTCAATGACGATCTCAGCGTGCTTAAGGAAGCGGAATGTCTCGCGCGTGGCGATTTGTGGAAGAAGAAGCTGGCACATTTTCCGCGCGTGCCCGCGGCAACGATAAGTCCGCAAACCAACGCGATCGTCGCTGAAGCACCGGAGGCGATCGACGTGGTGCATGCACGTCACGGCGAGACCCTCAGATACTTTGGTCTGCCCTTCGCACGTGTTCGCTCGTTGCTCGGCACGGAAAGAGTCTGGTTTGGTCTCGATGGAACACGTCGCCGGTTGCTCGACCAGTCAACACAGCGCGAATGGGAGAGTCTGCTTGACGATCTTCGCGCATACCGTTCCGCTTCTGCGAAAGATCACCATCACGCGCTGTACCGGTCCGCGGCGGAGGCGTGGCTCGAGTCGCTGCTCCGGCGCGATATCACGAAACTCGATCCAGGATTGATCATCGCACCGCTTCATGCACAGTTTCGCACCGCTCGTGGCGGCAAACTCGGCATCCGGCCGATCGACTTGCTGGCGTTGCGCCAGGACGGACGGCTGGTCGTGATCGAGTTGAAGGTCTCAGAAGATCGCGAACACGTCCTGCAAGGCGCCGACTACTGGCGAAGAGTTGAAGCACATCGCCGGCGTGGTCACATCGCACGCGCGCAGCTCTTCGGCGACTTGCGAATTAGAGACGAGCCGCCGTTGGTCTATCTCGTCGCGCCGACGCTGCGAGTGCATCCATCGTTTCAGACTCTCGCACGTTGCATTGCTGGAGATATCGAGATCTATCGCTTTGATATTAATGAAGACTGGCGTGTGGGCGTGCGCGTGATGCGCCGCATGCGCGTGAATTAGTGTTTCACGAAAATGCTCTCAGGCTCTGAGTTGTGCACCTGAGCTGTGACCTTCGGCGGCATGGGTGAGGTCGAGGTGACGGGCGTCGTCATGTGTTCCAGTGTATCGTCCGCTGAGTAGATGCCCTGCACGCGCATCTTGAATTCGTCAGGATTGCTCGCGTTGTGCAGTGCTTCTTCCTGCGTGATGAGTCGCTGTTGAAGCAGATGAAATAGCGACTGATCGAACGTCTGCATGCCGTATTGCGAAGTGCCCGCCGCGATCGCTTCGCGAATCAGGTAGGTCTTTTCTTCGTTGATGATGTGATCGCGAATGAAGGCTGTGGATACGAGCACTTCAATCGCCGGAACTCGGCCGGCGCCTTTGGCCGCGCGCACCAGTCGCATCGAAATCACGGCTTTGAGAATTCCGGCCAACTGGATGCGCACCGATTTTTGCTGGTGAGAGGGGAACGAAGAGACGATTCGCGTGATGGTCTCGGTGGCGTCGAGTGTGTGGAGCGTCGAGAGTACGAGATGGCCCGTTTCAGCGGCAGTCAAAGCAGTTTCGATCGTTTCGTGATCGCGCATTTCGCCGACGAGAATCACGTCCGGATCCTGTCGCAGTGCGCCGCGAAGCGCGTCCGCGAACGAGCGCGTGTCGACGTCAACTTCACGTTGCGTCACAAACGCGTGTTTGTCGCGATGAAGAAACTCGATCGGGTCTTCAATGGTCACGATGTGACCGTTGCGGCTTGAGTTGATGCAGTCGATCATCGCGGCGAGGGTGGTTGATTTGCCGGAACCTGTTGCGCCCGTGACGAGGATCAGTCCGCGGCGTTCTTCGGCAATCTTTTCGATTACGGGCGGCAGTCCGAGTTGCGCGACGCTCTTGTTGTGATCGGGAATCACGCGCAGGACAATACTGACGGTGCCGCGCTGCTGAAAAATGTTGGCTCGGAAACGTCCCAGACCGGACACGCCATAACCGATATCGACCTCCGACACCTCTTTAAACCGCTGCTTTTGCCGGTTGGACATCATGGAAAAGGCCATGTCCAACGTGTCTTCCGGCTTCAGCCTCGGCGCATCCTGGATCGGGTGCAGTTCGCCTCCAATCCGCATAACCGGGAACGCGCCGACCTTCAGGTGGAGATCGGAAGCAGCGTGGCTGATGGCGATACGAAGCAGATCGTCGATTTTTAAGGCCATGAATATCCTGAAACCTTTTGGGGACTACGAAAAGGCTGGTTTTTTGGAGTTAGCGCTGGTAGGAGGAGCGCCGCGCTTTAACTATAGCGTGGCGCTCTTTTGGCCGTCAATAAAATATCCCGGCGGCGGTCCCAGGGTTATACAGAGACCTTCATTTCGGCGGTGGCGTCGAGCGATCCGGCGGTGTCGACGGTGCCGGTGACGAAGCCGTTGTTGTCCGAAGAGGCCTGGCTCGTCTCATTTATATAGGTGAGCCACTGGCCCGGGGCCTCGCGGTCGCCCTTGGTGATTTCGAAGAAGACCTTCTGAATCTTTTCAGTAATCGGACCGCGTCCGCCCCGTCCAACCGTGATTCGATCGACCGAGCGGATTGGCGTGATCTCGGCGGCTGTTCCGGAAAAGAACAGCTCGTCCGCGACGTAGAGAGCTGCGCGTTGAATGGTGCGCTCTTTGACGGTGATGCCGAGTTCCTGGCAGATCTGAATAACGCTGTCGCGCGTGATGCCAGGCAGAATCGATGAGGACAGGGGCGGGGTTAACACGACGTCGCCTGTTACGAGAAAGATGTTTTCGCCGGACCCCTCTGAAACATAACCACGATCGTCGAGCGCGATGCCTTCAGCGAAGCCGTTCAAAAGCGCTTCCATCTTAATCAACTGCGAGTTCATGTAGTTGGCGCCGCTCTTGGCCATCGCCGGCATTGAATTAGGTGTCAGGCGGTTCCAGGTTGAGACGCAAACGTCCACGCCCTGTTCGATCGCCTCGTCGCCAAGATACTTGCCCCAGTCCCACGCGCCGATGTAGCAGGCCAGCGGGTTGGGAAACGGATTGACGCCAAACGCCGGGTGCCCTTCATCCAGACTACGAAACAGGATCGGTCTGATGTAGCACTGATCCATCCCGCTGCGCCGCGCGATTTCAACTGCCGCTTCGCAGAGGTCGTCAAGGGTCCATGGATGGTCCATGCGATAGATCTTCGCGGAATTCAGAAACCGCTGCATGTGTTCGCGCAGACGGAAAACGGCTGGCCCACGTTTAGTTGAGT
>DASZDV010000238.1:0-2643 GCA_035941575.1 Pyrinomonadaceae bacterium | reverse complement strand
TGGCCCAATCTTCAAAGTGGGTAACGAACTTTGCGTTAGTTACAACGTAAGCGTGGTCGATGTCGCGGATGCTGGAGACGTTATCAAGCACGTGTTCGATCATCGGCTTGCCCGCAACCGGCAGGAGCGGTTTGGGCTGGTTGAGTGTTAGCGGATAAAGGCGCGTGGCATACCCGGCCGCCAAAATGATCAGTTTCATCAGATTTCTTCCGCCCCATTTGAAGCCTGGCAAATGTAGATCTCAGGTTTCCGCCTCATGACTTGCTCGTATTCCTGGGACACTATTCGTTTGAACTCCTCGACCTTTTCGACGGCGACGAGATTAACCGTGCAACCGCCGAATCCTCCACCAGTCATACGTGCGCCGTAAACACCGTCAACTTTGTTCGCAAGCTCGACCATCACATCCAATTCTTTAGAGCTTACCTCGTAATCGTCACGCAAGCTTCGATGTGATTCGCCCATCAACCTTCCAAACTGTCGCAGATCATGTTGCTCCAGGGCTTCGGCGGCGGCCAAAACGCGCGCGTTCTCTGTAACGACATGCCGGCAGCGACGATAGACCATGTCAGGAAGGTCGCGCTTGTAAAGCTCCAGTTCTTCGATCGTCACATCGCGCAGCGCTTTGATGTGCGGCAGTGACTTCGCCAGGATTCTCACTCCCTCTTCGCATTGCGCGCGGCGCTCATTGTAAGCGCTCGACGCAAGCGCATGTTTCACCATGGTGTTGCAAATAACTAGGTTCACTGTGTCGGGTAACGGCAACAAACTGAACTCAAGCGATCGACAGTCAAGCAGCAACGCTCTTTGCGCCTCACCGAACAGCGCGACAAACTGGTCCATGATACCAACGTGCGCCCCCACAAACTCGCTTTCCGCCTTTTGACAAAGCAGAGCGAGTTCGCGGCCGTCGATGGTGTGATGTGAAACGGCAGCCAGTGCACACGCAGTCGCGACCTCGACTGCGGCCGACGAACTCAATCCCGCGCCAAGCGGCACTTCACCCCGAATGTGAAGAAACGCCCCGCTCAAACGATATCCTGCGCGTTCGAGCACAACGGCAACTCCAATCACGTAGTCGCTCCAATGACGGCGCGGCGCGGGATATTTTTGATCCAGATCAAACTCGACGACGTCGTTGAAGTTTTCCGATCGAATTTCGAGCTTGCGATCCTCGCGCGGCCAGACTCGCACGAACACCGAACGATCGATCGCCGCAGGCATTACAAAGCCGTCGTTGTAGTCGGTATGTTCGCCAATCAGATTTACGCGCCCGGGCGCGCGAAAAGTGTGTGGAGAATTATTGATGAGGGTTCGCGACATCAAGCACTATCCGCCATACACCACCTTCGTTTTTCCAGATCCGCACATAACTGCCGCGCTCGCTCACTTTGTTTGTGGCATCAGTAATCTCATAGGTGCCGCGGGTGTAACCAAGATCTCCTGAACGAGACACGTCACCGTCACGCGGAGTCCAATTTACTGTGCCTTTTACTGACTCAAGCGCGTTGGCGGAAACGGAGCGGCCAATGTAGGGCAGGTTTCCGTTTCGATAAAGCCTGACGTCCGGCGAAGCATAAGACATAAAAGCTTTGACCAGCCCATGTTTCGAACTACGCTGGAGGTAATCGCGATCCCAATCGAGCAGTGCGCGGCGCGCGGTGGCCACCTCAACCATTTGCACCTTCGCAGGCTTTTTCTCCTCGGTAGGTTGCCACAGCCTTTGTGGACCACCTGATATTGGATGATTGATGCCCAGATCCACTACAAACTTCCACGTGCCGTCTTGTTGTTTCTTCCAGACGGTAACAAAGTGACCGTAACCGGAGGGTTTCGCGTCGTTGCGATCTGCCTTCGCCTCCCATGGACCAGTAGTGAAACCCATATCTCCCGCAGCAGCCATGCCCGCGAACGCCGGTTGCCACGCGAGCAATGGACGTTTGTCTGACGGCGGCGAAGGATGTTCGAGCAACCACTTCTTTCCGTTCACGGCGTCGGGCCGGAACAAGACGCCATCGTCGGCGATGAAGGCGATGAAGGCGTCGCGCGTGTTCTTCTCTTCGGCCATGCGCGAAAACGCCTGCTCCGTTTTCACCATCTCCTGCAACGGCGTCTGCGCCTGCATAGCTACCGCGAACAATAATAGGAGCATCACTCTGACCAAGATCCGTGTTTTCATCCGTTTTTATCCCCGGTCCCGATGGCCGCCTGCAACACGCTTTCAGGTGTCCACTGATCGATCGCTTTCACCTCAGACAACCGGCCGCGGCTCATCACGGCCAACCGATCACACATCCCAAACAACTCCGGCAAGTATGAACTAACCATCAACACCGCTTTGTCCCGCGCCGCACACTCAGCAATTGTTTCATAAACCTGCGCCTTGCTGCCGATGTCGATGCCGCGCGTCGGCTCATCCAGCAAAAGCACGTCTGCGTCCTGATGCAGCAGCCGCGCGACTACGACTTTCTGCTGATTTCCGCCGGAAAGCGAACCGACTGGCTGTTGCACAGTTCGCGTCTTGATCTTCAATGCGTTGACGAGTTTCTCTGCCTGCCGCCGCTGCGCTGACAGATCGAGCCAACCCCAACGCGAACACGTACCAAACTTCGTTACGGTCACGTTGTCTGACAACGACTGGTT
>DASZDV010000237.1:0-1776 GCA_035941575.1 Pyrinomonadaceae bacterium | reverse complement strand
ACCAAACCCTTTTGCGGCGCTTTGCGTGCTTCCCACATGCTCCATGGCACTTTGTAAACAGTTGGCGACGGACCTGCATCGCTGCGCCCGCCACCTACCCCGCCGGTGCCGCCGCCACCACCGCCACCGCAAGTGGCCCATGCGGGCGAGAGCGAAAACAGAACGATGAGGATTGCAGCCAGTGCACGTGAAAGCTGTGTATTCATGATGAGTTTTACCTTTCGCCGTTACCTATTACGGGTTCCGTCGCGGGGAAACGAGTGTTGGAGTTTATAACATAACAGTTAACTCAAACGACAGTTTGCAGAAACAGATTTGCGCGATCTGTTTGGTTACAGTATGTTTACCGCACATGAAAATCCTACTGGTCAATCCGGAGTTCCCTGACACCTATTGGAGTTTCCGGTATGCGCTGCCGTTTGAAGGCAAGCGTTCCGTATTTCCACCACTCGGCCTATTGACTGTTTCCAGCCTGTTGCCGCGTTCGTGTGAACGGCGCCTGGTCGATCTCAACATCGAACGGCTGCAAACTTCGCAGCTCGAATGGGCCGATATGGTCTTCATCACCGGGATGCTCGCCCAGAAGGAATCTCTGCACGAAGTTGCGGCGCGCGCAAAGCGACTCGGAAAGCTGATCGTGCTCGGTGGCCCATACGTAACCAGTACTATCGAAGAACTTCCACACGCGGACCACATTTTTCAGGGCGAAGCAGAAACAACTCTGCCGCAGTTCTTCCAGGATCTTGAACGAGGCGAAACAAAACGTATCTACAAAGCGGCGGAACGCCCACCGTTATCGATCTCGCCTATCCCGGACTTCGGTCTCGCCAATCTTAAGAAATACAGTTGCATGTCCGTGCAGTACTCACGTGGGTGTCCGTTTTCCTGTGAGTTTTGCGACATCATTGAGATCTACGGCCGCGTGCCGCGCACCAAGAGTAACCAGCAGATGCTGGCTGAATTCGACGAACTGAAACGGCTCGGCTGGCGTGGTGCACTCTTCATCGTTGACGACAACTTTATCGGTAACAAGAAAAACGTTCGCTTACTGATGCCTGAATTGATCGAGTGGCAGAGGCAGCGAGATTATCCGTTCTCGCTTTTGACTGAAGCGAGTGTCAATCTCGCAGACGACGACGATCTGTTGACGGCAATGAAGGACGCCGGTTTTCGTCGCGTGTTCTTAGGCATTGAAACTCCAGTCGAAGAGAGTTTGAAAGAAGCGCAGAAAACACAGAATCGCGGCAACCTGCTCGACTCCGTCCGCAGAATTCAAAGTCACGGCATGGAAGTGATGGCGGGTTTCATTGTCGGCTTCGATAACGATCCGGAAGACATTTTCGAACGGCAGATCCAGTTTATTCGCGAGAGTGCAATTCCAATGGCCATGGTGGGAATGCTGAATGCGCTCCCCGACACGCAACTCTGGAAACGCCTCGAACGAGAGGGACGTCTGCTGGGTAATGACGCCACCGGGAACAACACGCTCTCATCTTTGAATTTCATTCCGCGAATGGACGCGGAAACACTCCAGGCTGGCTACCAACGCATCATGCGCACGATCTATAAACCCAGCGAGTACTACCGCCGCGCGCTTGATTCATTGCAACGCACGCCGCAGGACTCACCTGAGGCTCATCAGTATCACGGTCTCAAGGCCGTCAAAGCTTTTCTGCGCATCGCAATTCGACTCGGCGTACTCGACGCGGAGCGGCGCGAGTTTTGGCGTTTCTTCATCGAAGCCTTGCGGACTCATAACGATCGAATGACTGAACT
>DASZDV010000236.1:0-18941 GCA_035941575.1 Pyrinomonadaceae bacterium | reverse complement strand
AGCGTGCGTTGCCCACACATGAATCAGATCACACTCGAAGACACGCTCGAGTCGTTGAGAAAAGAGCAGTATGAGATTGTGATCGACGAAGACGTTCGTAAACGAGCACTGCGTTCAGTCGAGCGGATGCTCGAGATCGGTCGCGAAGACTGAGTATGGCAGAAACTGAAGTGCTCATCATCGGTTGCGGCATTGCCGGCGCAACCGCTGCTCTCCGGCTGGCGCGAAATCCGAATCGCCACATCACCGTCATCACTCGCGCGCGTGACACTCACGAATCAAACACGCGTTACGCCCAGGGCGGCATCATTGGACGCGGCCCTGGCGACACGGCCGAGTTGTTGTTTGAAGACATCATTGCGGCCGGCGCCGGTGTGAGCTCGCCCGAGGCCGCGCGCATTTTGGCGACTGAGGGACCACCGCTACTCAACGAAGTTCTTGAAAAGAGAGCGGGAGTCGTTTTCGATCACGACCAGGAGGGTGCGCCCGTGTGGGGCCAGGAAGCAGCACACACGCGGCGTCGTATTTTGCACGTCGGCGATGCAACCGGACGCGCAATAATCAATGGCCTCATCAGCACGCTCAGTGACTTTCCAAACATTCAGATCAAGGCGGAAGCCACTGCGGTTGACTTAATCACTTTCCCGCACCACTCGCGCGACCCACTGGATAACTATCGCAGTATCTCCTGTCACGGTTGTTATGTGTTCGATCGCGAAGAGAGCACGGTCCATCGCTATCTCGCGAAAGCAACGGTGCTGGCAACGGGCGGACTCGGCCGCATCTATCGCAACACGACAAATCCGGCCGGCGCCCGTGGCGACGGTTTGGCGATGGCCCATCGTGCGGGCGCGCGCATCGCAAACGCAGAGTACGTGCAGTTTCATCCTACGGCACTCGCAGCGCCTGGCGCAGAAGGCTTGTTGATCAGCGAAGCCGTCCGTGGTGAAGGCGGTGTGTTGTTGACGCCGGATTTGCGGCCGTTCATGCACAAGTATTCACCGCAGTGGAAAGACCTCGCGCCGCGCGACATTGTTGCCCGCGCGATTCATCACGAAATGGAAGCGAATGGTTATTCGTACGTGTTGCTCGACATCGCGTCGCACATGCCGGCGGACGCGATTCGCGAACGTTTTCCGTTCATTTATCACGAGTGTTTGAAGGTTGGTTTGGACATTTCGCGCGAGCCGGTGCCGGTGGTTCCGGCGGCACATTATTTTTGCGGTGGCGTGCTTGTTGACGAGTGGGCGCGCTCGACGATCGAGAACCTTTACGCGATCGGTGAGATCAGTTGTACCGGCGTGCACGGCGCCAATCGTCTCGCGTCAACGTCTTTGCTCGAAGGACTCGTTTGGGGAAACCGAGTGGCGAGCGAGATCGAGCGAGTGCTCGATGAGACTCACAACGGAAAGCGTGCGAAGTTTGATGACATTCCGCCGTGGGACGAGAGTGGGTTGAGTGCCGATCCTGATCCGGCGTTGATTCAGGGTGACATGCAGACGATCCAAAACATCATGTGGCACTACGTCGGACTGGTCCGAAGCGCCGATCGTTTGTCGCGTGCGATTCGCGAACTACGCCACTTGTGGAACGAGATCGAAACGTTCTATCGCACGACGAAACTTTCTGACGGATTGATCGGGTTGCGCAACGCAGTTGAAGTCGCACTGATCGTCGCGCAGGCCGCGCAGCACAACCGGCAGAGTCGCGGATGTCATTATCGTCAAGATTCTGTTTCGTTTGAGGGCGACCGATTAATCTGATTGGCCCGCGCTGTATACTCTCGACATGAATATCTACAAGGGTGTTGCAGCCGGTGTCGCTGGAGGTCTCGCAGGTTCGCTGGCGATGAATCAGTTTCAGTCGGTGTGGGGAAAGTTAATGGCCAACGAGGAACGTCCCCACGGCGCGCAATCTTTGCAGCAAGGCTCACCGGAACATGGCATCGGACGTGAGCTTGCGGAACGCGGCGTCGATGAACCTGATGACAATGCGGCGGTTCGAACGGGCAATGCTGTTAGCGAATTCGTCCTGGACCATCACCTCACAAAATCGGAAAAAGAAGTCGCGGGTGCGGTTGCTCACTACGCTATGGGAGTGACTTCCGGAGCGATCTACGGCGCCGTTGCAGAAATGATGCCCGCGGCCACGGTGGCTGAGGGTTTGCCGTTTGGCGCAGCGGTTTGGTTACTTGCCGACGAGGGCGTTGTTCCAGCGCTCGGGTTGTCGCGAAAACCAACAGATTATCCACCTTCAATTCACGCCTACGCGTTTGCTTCGCACCTGGTTTACGGACTCGCCACTGAACTCGTGCGCCGCGCTGTTCGCCGCGCTTTATAAGCCGCAAAAAAGCACAAGAGGCACAAAGGAGCGCGAATGTTTTGTGCTTTTTGTGCTTCTTTGTGGCTGCGGGTATAGTACCTCCTCATGCCTGAGTCCCTTGGCCCATTGAGCACCTTTGCCGTTCTTGGTATCGGCTTGCTTTTCGGTTTGAAGCACGCGACTGAAGTCGATCATGTCGTAGCTGTTTCAACGATTGTCAGCCAGCATCGAAACGTGTGGCGATCCGCGATCGTCGGCGCGCTTTGGGGCGCGGGCCACACGGCAGCGTTGCTGATTACTGGTCTTATCGTTTTATCGTTGCGCGTTGCCATTCCGGAGCGTGTCAGCAACTGGCTGGAATTCGGCGTCGCACTGATGATCATCGGTTTGGGTGCGACGGCGTTGTGGCGCGCATTGCGGAACCGCGGCGATGTACACGTGCACGAGCACAGTCACGACGGCGTTTCACACATTCACATTCACTTTCACGATCCCCAAACAAAACACGATCCCAAACGCGCGCACAATCACGCTGTGTCGCGCGTTGGCCTCAAACCGGTATTTGTTGGCGCGGTTCACGGTCTGGCCGGCTCGGGCGCGTTGACTCTACTCGTCCTGACGCAGATCGACTCGACGTTTCAGGGACTTCTTTACTTAGCGATCTTTGGGTTGGGGTCGATTGCCGGAATGTTGTTTATGTCTGGTTTGATCGGCCTGCCATTCGCACTAACCTCACGCAAGCTCACGGGTCTTCATCACCGTTTGCAGACAGCCGCAGCCGTCTTCAGTCTTGCCTTCGGATTCTGGTACGCGTACCAATCATTGCTCACCAGCATAGTTGCTCAGTAACTCAACCATCTCGTTACGATTGTATGCGCGAGCATAATCGAGTGGTGTTTTGCCGTCACTGGCGCGAGCATTTACATCCGCGCCGTGCTCGAGCAGCAGCTTCGCAAACGCGATCTTACCGCTCGCCGCAGATTCGTGAAGCGGCGTGAAATCGCTTGCCGCACGAGCATTCACATCAGCGCCGTGTTCAATCAGCACGCGCGCAATCTCGTATTGTCCTGCCGCCGATGCGGATGCGAGCGGCGTGACCCGCATTGTTTCTCGTGAAGCAAGATTGACGTCTGCGCCCGCTTCGAGAAGCGCGTTTACGTTGTCAGGGTGGCCGAAGAAGACGGACAAACCGAGCGGCGTAAAACCATCGGACGAGTGCGAGTTTACGAGCGACGGATCGGCCACGATCAACTCACGCAGACGCTGCGTCTGGCCAGTGCCCGCTGCTTCATAAACGTTCAGTTCAATACCAGACGCGAGTAGCTCGTTCACCACGTCTTTTTTGCCGTGGTAGAGTGCTGTCATGATCTCAGAAAGCCCACTTTCCTGACTCATCATCCGCTCCTTTAAAAACTGACCCAACTCCCGGCTTCTTCCGCTTGCGCTTTGCGGTACAGATACTCCGCACAAGCAACGTCTTCGATCGCGAGTCCCAATGATTTGAAGAGAGTTATTTCCTTAGGTGAGATCCGCCCTTGTTTGCTCTCAATTACCAACTCTCCGAGCTCAGCAATAATGCTTTCCGGAGTAACAGCACCTTCTCTCGCGGCCAGCAGATAGTCACCAGCCTCATTCAAAGCCGATTCACGACGATCGACGAAAATGCGCGCCGCGGCCATCGTGGCGCTGTCGATCTCGCGCGACTGCGGTGAGTGCGTGCCAATGGCATTGATGTGCGCACCGTCTGAGATCCACTCTCGTTTGAGCACCGGCTCATTCGCCGAGGTCGCAGTCACGATTACATCAGCATCCCGCACTGCTGCTTCATTTGAACTAACCGGCTCGATTGGAAACGAGACTTTATCCTGCATCTCGTCAACGAGTTGCAGCGCGTGTTCTCGCGTTCTGCACGCGACTCGCGCTCGCTTGATCGAACGAACACAACTCAGCGCCACGAGATGCGTGCGCGCCTGCACGCCCGCGCCGACCATGCCCAACTGTTCCGCGTCCTCACGCGCGAGCAATTGCGTGGCAACTGCCGAGACAGCAGCCGTTCGTATCGCCGTAATCTGCGACGCATTCATCAAGGCGAGTGGTTCTCCAGTTTCCCGGCTGAACAACATCACCGTTCCCTGGTGTGCGTCCTTGCCGATGGCAGGATTGCCGGGAAAGACGCAGATGGCCTTCAACCCGAATGCGCCGCCTTCTCCACGGCGATAGGCCGGCATCAACCCCAGCAAGCCATGCGCATCAGGTGGCCGAACTATCGTGCGCAGTGGTTGATACACCTCGCCGCGAGCGAGTGCGGCCAGAGCATCTGACATCAGCTCGATGCACTCGGTCATCGGCAGCAGCCGGGCAATTTGTTCAGCGTTGAGAACGAGTATTTTCAGCAGCTTCTCCCGGGGGCTGCGGCATTACCCCAAAAGGTGAATCACCTTACAGAATGCGCACGTAATGGTTAACGAAGTTCGCCCACTATTTAACTCAAGTCCCGCAAAACTGCAAAAAAGCGCTATGTCGGACATTGGCACACTCATTGCCAAAAGACGCCGCGGAGGAAGTAGTTAAGGATGACGAAGGGGATACTCGCAATTCTTTGTTTGATAGTGCTGACGGTTTCAGCGGTTCCCGCTGGAGCACAGACGCGGTACCGGCGCTACGATAGCCGGCGTTACGACACGCAGCGCTACGACACACAACGTTACGATACGCAGCGTAACGGACGTCGTTCCAATCGCTGGGATGACCGATCATTTTGGGATCGGCATCGCGATAAGTTAACCACCGCCGCAGGCGCGGGCGCCGGAGCTGTAATAGGCGCAGCAGTAGGCGGAAAGAAAGGCGCGATTATCGGCGCGATAACTGGTGGAGGTGGAGCAGCACTTTACACCTACGGAATCAGAGACAAAAACGACGACAGGTACCGATATCGAAATCGACGTTACTAACCCTGTCGAATAAAGTTCGGTCACACATTGAAAGATGAGTGGCCTTGTGGGGGCCCGGATGTGAAGGGGAGAGCACATCCGGGTCCTAACATTTTGTGCGCGGATTTTGATTCTCAGCCGATTTGCCTTAAGGTAGCTTCCTCACGTTCGTCGATCTTCATTTCTTCTGTTATAGATAGAGCCGCAATTCATACCGCAATACTCGGAGACTGCGATGGAATTCCAGGAGAATATTCTCGGCTTAATCGGCAACACCCCTTTGGTCAAATTAAACCGGTTGGCGCGAGGAATTAAGGCGCAGGTCTTCGCCAAGATGGAGAGCCTGAATCCGGGTTACTCCGTCAAGGACCGGATCGGCGTTGCGATGCTTGAAGCGGCGGAACGTGAGGGAATTCTAAAACCCGGTGGAACCGTGGTTGAAGCGACTTCCGGCAACACCGGAATCGGACTCGCTCTCGCGGCCGCCGTGAAGGGTTACAAATGCATCTTTGTCATGACTGACAAAGCGTCAGTCGAGAAATCACGCTACTTGAAAGCACTCGGCGCCGACGTCGTCATCACGCCCGTTTCTGCAAAACCGGGCACGCCTGACCATTACGTTTCAACGGCTCGACGCATCGCCGCTGAAACGCCAAATTCTTTTTACCCGGATCAGTATTCCAATCCGTCCAACCCGGACGCGCACTACCGCACTACCGGTCCCGAATTGTGGCGACAGACTGAAGGCAAAATCACCCACTTCGTAGCGGGACTCGGAACTGGCGGAACGATCTCCGGAACCGGCCGCTATTTAAAGGAGAAGAAACGGTCCATCAGAATCATCGGCGCTGACCCGTACGGCTCGATTTTCAAGACGTACAAAGAGACGGGGAAGATCGTTGAAGCGACGCCGTACCTCGTTGAAGGGATTGGCCAGGAGATTGTGCCGCCCAATGTTCACATCAAGTATGTCGATGAAGTAATCAACGTTACAGATCGAGAATCGTTTGAGTTGTCGCGTTTGCTTGGACGAATGGAAGGGATTTTTTGCGGCGGATCTACGGGTACAAACCTCGCGGCGGCGTTGCGCGTTGCCGCGAACCTAGACGAGAACGCCGTTGTGGTGTTCATCGTTTGCGACACGGGCGAGCATTACCTGTCGAAACATCATTCAGACGAGTGGTTGAAAGAGAAGCGTTTGTTGGAGCCGCAGAAGATCACCGCGGGACTGATCAGCGGCACAAAGAAACCCCAGGCGCCGAAGACACTTGTCTACGTTGCTCCCACGGATACGGTTGCCGTTGCGCTCGAGAGGATGGACGAACTCGGACTGTCGCAGTTGCCCGTTTTAGATGAAGGACGATGCGTCGGATCGTTACGGGAGAATCGCGTGCTCGCAAAAGTTGTCCGCGACAGGGAATTGCTCACCACGCCCGTGCAGGAAGTGATGGAGTCGAGTTTTCCAACTGTCGATGTCGATGCGAGTTCCCGTGAAGTGACGCGGCGTTTGCAGACTAGTCCGGCAGTGTTGATAGAAGAATACGGCAGAATAATCGGCATCATTACTCGTCACGATGTACTCGATTTGAAACTGAACAACGTTGCCCAGTAATAAAGAAGAAAAAGTGTTGGCGGCCAATCGCGCTGCGTTCCACAACTACCACATTTCCGACAAGTACGAAGCCGGAATTGCCCTGACAGGAACCGAAGTGAAAAGTGCGATGGATGGCCGTGTGCAGTTGAAGGAGGCGTACGTTTCCGTCCGCGACGGCGAAGCGTGGTTGTTCAATGCCCACATCTCGCCGTATTCTCATGGTAATCGTGAGAACCACGATCCGCTGAGAACCCGCAAGCTGCTGCTTCACAAACGCGAGATTTCGAAACTCGACGAAGCAACGGCGAAACAGGGCATGACTCTCGTCCCGACACAGCTTTACCTCAAGAACCGCCGGATCAAAGTTGAAGTAGGTGTTGCTCGAGGCAAGAAGCTGTATGACAAGCGCGAAGCCGAACTCAAACGTACCGTTGAACGAGAAACGCGCGCGCAGCTCAAGGAGCGTAACCGATAAAAAACTAATGGATATTTCGCAATTCAGATTTCAGGAGAACCCACCAACATGCAAGTTGAAGCCAACCGAGGACCCATCGAAGAGCTCGATGCTCAAGCTCTCGCGGTTGCTGTTTTTAAAGATGAGAAGCCCAAAGATGGTTTTTTGAAGAAGATCGACGAACTGTCAGGCGGACTCGTGCGGTCTGCCGTCGAGGCAGAAGAGTTTTCCGGCAAAGAAGGCGAGACTGCCTACTTCCACCTGGTCGGAAATGACAAACTTAAGTTTCGACGACTCTTGCTCGTAGGCGTCGGTGAAGAGAAAGACTACAAGAGTCCGCAGGTCTCGCAGATGGCGGGAACTGCTGTTCGTTCGTTGCGCAGCAAGAATGTGAAGACGATTGCAGTGGCCCCGCGAACCTCCGGGCAGGATGAAGACACTGCTGCGCGAGCTGTCGAGGGAGCATTCATCGCGCTGTTTGATCCCGATAAGTACAGAACGGTTGAGAAGGAGCAGAAGACGGTCGATCGCGTGGTGGTTTGGGTTGAAGGTGGCGATCAGAATGCGCTCAACAGTGGGTTGACCAAAGGATCCGTCGTTGGTGAGTCGATCAACTTTACGCGCGATCTCGCAAACGAGCCCGGCGGTTATATGACGCCGACTGACATGGCAGACCGCGCTCGGGACATCGCCGGCGAGTTTGGGCTGAACATCGATGTGCTTGATGAAGCACGCATGGAACAGGAAGGCATGGGCTCGCTACTCAGCGTTGCGCGTGGTTCAGATCAGCCGGCAAAACTGATCATCCTGAAATACACACCGGCGAACGTTGAGTCTGACAGTAAAGAGTTGCTTGCGTTTGTCGGTAAAGGCGTGACGTTCGATTCGGGCGGCATTTCGCTGAAGCCCGGCGAGAACATGGAATTGATGAAGTACGACATGACTGGCGCCGCGACAGTCATGGGCGCCATGCGAGCAATCGCGCAACTCAAGCCGCCGATTCCCATCCTCGGCGTTGCGCCGTGCACGGAGAACCTTCCGTCAGGCAAAGCGACGAAACCGGGTGACGTCGTCAAGGCAATGACCGGAAAGACGATCGAGATCATCAACACGGACGCTGAAGGACGGCTGATTCTTGCCGACGCGATCGCCTACGCCAAAAAGCTCGGCGCCACGAAGATCATCGACATGGCGACGCTGACCGGCGCCGTATCGATCGCTCTCGGCGACGTCAACGCCGCAGTCCTGGGCACCGATCAGCAGTTGATCGACGAAATCATCTCGGCCGGAAGGGAAGTCGGCGAAAAGTTCTGGCAGTTGCCACTGGACAAGGAGTACTCGAAACAGATCAAGTCCGACATCGCCGACATCAAGAACGTCGGCGGCCGCAAGGCGGGAACAATCACGGCGGCGGCCTTTATTAAAGAGTTTGCTGACGGCGTGGCCTGGGCGCACCTCGACATAGCCGGAACGGCGTGGGGCGATGAAGCCAAACCTTACCGATCCAAGGGACCAACGGGTATCGCATTGCGAACGTTACTGCGGATCGTGGACCGTGCCAGCGCTGCGTGAAACGGAGGTGTAACTAGTCGTAGACACTGGTGTCTTCGCTAGTTCACACTCGTGCGGCGACGTACAGAAGATTTATCGATTTTTCGGGAGTTTTTGAGGTATCCGTTGATGGCATGGCGGTTGTTAAGTGAGATGTCAATCGCCAAAGGGTGCGAGTCGCCTTATTCAATCGTCCTCGCCCCCTCGAATGCCGCTCGAGGTTATTTTCCCGGCTCCCCTTTGGCACCCCCCTCAAGCCAGACCTTAGTAAGCCAACCCTTAAGCCAGTTAGTAACCTTTTCGCCAAACCGACCATCTGAGTACTGCACCGGTCATTTAAGGGTTGCGGACGGTGGTATAATTTTCCCGCCGAGCGCTTTCTCCTCAGGCAGCCCCGGCATCATCGCTGGCTTTAAGGAGTCCACAGAAGCACAGTGATCGACTTCTACAAAGTTCTGGGCGTTAAGACCACTGCATCGCAAGCCGAGATCAAATCGGCTTACCGGAAACTCGCGCGCAAAAGCCACCCCGATCTCAACCCAAACTCGGAAGCCGGACGCCAGTTCGCACTGCTCTCGAAGGCGTACCACACGCTGATCGACCCGCAGGAGCGCGCCTATTACGACGATCAGTTGAAAGCACAGAGGAATCGCAGTTACTCGATTCTCGACTCCAACAACCCGCACGCGAAGCGCGCGCGAAATCTCGCGGTTCAAGCGAAATGGGACCGTCTCGTGGACGAAGTGCTCGAACGGGACCGCATCGAGAATCGTGAACGGCAACGAGCAGTGTTCACGACAGTTTCACTGTTTTTATCAACGTTCTTTCTCGCGATGATGCGTCCGCAGTTGTGGCAAGTGTTTTCCGTGTGGGGAAAGGTGATCGTCCTGACGCTCTTCGTCATGGGTGTCTGGCATCTCGCGAATCGTTTGCGTGAGTACCTGGCACACTACACTTATCGACCGAACGCGATTCAGGGTTCGATCATGAGAGGAGAGAAGGAGCCTGAGCAGCCGTTTACTCGTTTTTCGGCGTACACGTTCTTGCTCGTTGGTTACGCCCTCAGCGTCGGCATCGGACTCTACATTGGTTGGCACACGCAGGACTTCTTCGCAGACATCACACTCCTGTTTCGCGATCGCGTCGCTGTGGTTCAGTCCAGCGTTCTCGCTTATACGTGGGCGGCCATTTTGATCCCTGACCTGATTGTTTATCCCCCGATTGCCGTGTTGATTGTAGATACGGTGCACGGCATAGCCTCACGAATCGACTAACTCTTCCTGGGACCGCAGGCGTCTCGCCTGCAAATCACGAAAAGCGCTTTTACCGTTTCCTGCAGGCTAGACGCCTGCGCTGCCAGGTTTTACGGGCGAAATTCTTGCCTCAGCGCTTTTTGGTCGTGTATATTTCTCTGCCCCGTCGCAAACAACTCGTCTCCTCGAAAGGAGCACGGAAATGGGCAGGACAGTAAGCCAGCGCCAGTTTCTAGCCCAGAAACTCGAGACGCTAAACGATACCGAAGTCTGCGAAGTCCTGGATTATATTTCGGCAATGGAATCGACGCGGCCTTCGAGAAGTGTTTCACCCGCGTGGGAAGATGAGGTGTTATCGGTTTTAGCGGACGCTCTTGAGAACCAGCGCGCGCGCCAGGCTTTTGAATGGGAAGCAGTACGCCGCAAAGCTGAAAAGCGAGCGGCCGCGCGGGGCGGCACTTACCTCTGAATGCGCCAAGGGAAAACTACTAAACTAACTATATCGCCGGTGCTGGTCTTTGCCGGCGTGCTGGTTTTCTCATTTTCATCACCCTCTTCACTCAACGCCGTACAATCCACTCGGAATCTAACCCCTCTCGAAATACAGATTGAAAAACTGAAGGAACGCCTTGGCTCAAGCGACGAAGAAGAGCGCCGCGACGCGCTGATGCGCCTCAGTGCACTACGCCGCGTTGTTGCGTCGCGCGCAGCTTTGCCGGCGCTTTCAGATCCGTCGCCAATCGTGCGAGTGACTGCGATGAGAGCAATTCTCTCGCTCGATCCGGCTCAGAGTGCCGCGGCGCTGCTGCCATTATTGAACGACAAAGACGAATTCGTTCGGCGTGAAGCCGCCTATGCGCTTGGCGCGACGCGCAGCAAGACTGCAACCTCAGCGCTCAGCGATCTGTTGTTGAATGATAAAGAAGCGGGTGTGCGCGGCGCGGCTGCTGTAGCGCTCGGTCACATCGCAGATGAAACAGCGGTGATTCCACTCGTCGGCGTGTTAGCGCCGCAACTGTCTACGCCGGCAAAAGGGAAACGCAAACACGAGGACAATCCATTTGTGTTGCGCGCTGCGGCGGTGGCTTTAGGGCAAATAAAAAGTAGAGCCGGTACGCCGGCGCTGCTCGCAGTAGTTACTAATGAGAAGTTGCCTGACGACGTTCGGCGTGAAGCTGTGCGTGCTTTGGGTTTGATCGGGGATCCCGCCGCAATCCCGGTACTCAAAACTGCTTCACTCAGCGAAGATCCTTTCCTCGCTCAACTCGCTCATGAATCACTTCGCAAGTTGAGCCACTAAAAAGCGCAAGAAGCACTGAGCCACTAAAAAGCACAAGAGGCACAAGACAAATTCATGTCTCGTACCTCCTTTGTGCTTCTTGTGCCTCTTTGTGGCTAGCTGTCCGTCTTATCCCCGCGGCCTTGACCCTTCTTCGCAGCTTTTGAAGCTTGCGGAATCGGAAGTCCAACTCCACCAGACAGCGTCTCGCTGGAACTTTCCGAATCGCCAGCGCCTTGCGTCATTTCGTGAATCAACGCGCCGCCTGAACTCTTCGAGAAGATCAGTTTGTTCCGTATACCATCGACGTCAACGTGAACCAGATCTCCCAAACCGATCTGTCCGGTCGCGACGAGGTTCGACAACGGGTAAACGAGGAAACGTTCGACGGCTCGTTTCAAATGTCGCGCGCCGTATTTGTAGTCGAGTCCTTCCTTCATAAGCATGTCTTTCGCTGTATCGGAACATTGAAAGACAAACTTGGTTCCGGCCGATTGCATGATGCGATCCTGAACAGCCTGCAGTTCGAGATCGAGAATCTGCCGCAGGTGATGTTCTTTCAACGAACGAAAGACAACGACCTTGTCGATGCGGTTCATGAACTCCGGCGAGAACTTGCGCCGCGCCGCTTCGACGGCCGTGCGGTAAATCTTCTGATCGACTTCAGTGTCGTTCGGAGACTTCACACCTTTGCCGGGTGCGAAACCGATTCCACCGGAAATCAGTTCCGACATCTCGCGCGCGCCCAAATTTGAAGTCATGATCACCATCGCCTTCGAGAAGTCGACGCGACGGTTATCGCCCAAGGTCAACGTAGCTTTGTCGAGAATACCGAGCAGCAATTGCCAAAGGCTGTCGGAAGCTTTCTCGATCTCGTCGAACAGCACTAGCGAGACTTTCATGTCGTCGGTGTGCATTCGATCGAGGTTCTCCTGAGTCAGCATCGGCGACGTTTCGCGGTGACCCAGGTAGCCCGGAGGCGAACCAATCAGCTTTGCGATTTCGTGCGAGTGTTGAAACTCGGCGCAATCGATCTTAACGACGGCGTTGGGATCGCCATAAAGCACTTCGGCAGCCGCTTCGATCACACGCGTCTTTCCCGAACCGGTCGGTCCGAGAAACAACATCGTTCCGATTGGCCGGTTTGGCGGATTCATACCCGCCAGAAAAATCTGATAGAGACCACTCATGCGCCTGACGGCGCGCTCTTGACCCACGATGCGAGCAGTAAGCCGCTCTTCGAAATCTTGAGCACGAGGGCTCTTTTGATCGGGATCGAGAAAAACCGTGCCCGTATTGTTCATCGCTCTTGTCATATCCATCTCAGCTAACATCGGCTTGGCTCCTTGCCGTTCGATCGGGTCATCTTCCCAATTCAACAGGCCGAAAAACTACTGGCCCACTTGGCTACTAAGCAAGGAACGATCCGCACGTTAAATTGATGCTCCTCAAAGAATGGACGTTCGCTATGCCGGATTTCCGCGCCAGAATAGCGCCCTAAGACCGAAGCTATATATACAAGTCTTCCGTCATTGTCACTACAAAATATTGCGCAGTTGCATCACTGAACTACGAGTTGCTGCGGCAATTGTAAAGGGATTGTAAAGGGTTGCCTGACATTTCGTGTCAAACAGCAACTGACAAATAATTGTAGTTTGCGGATCTCACAGCAGCGAACTGCACGTTTTGGGTGAAGCGTGAATCAAAGCGTCTTAGTCGTAATACTCGAGACCGAGGTGAGTAATCAGATCTTCACCACGCAGGTGCCGCAACGTGTTTTTGAGCTTCATTAGTTGGATAAAAATGTCGTGCTCCGGATAGAGTCCCGGCGCCGTTTGCGGAGATTTGAAGTAAAACGAAAGCCACTCTTGCACGCCTTTCATGCCAGATCGCTGAGCTAAATCGAGGAAAAGCGCGAGGTCGAGGACAATTGGCGCCGCCAGGATCGAGTCGCGGCAGAGGAAGTCGATCTTGATCTGCATCGGGTAACCGAGCCAGCCGAAGATGTCGATGTTATCCCAACCTTCTTTGTTGTCGCCGCGTGGTGGGTAGTAGTTGATTCGTACGACGTGTGAGAAGTCCTTGTAGAGATCCGGGTAGACTTCCGGTTGGAGAATGTATTCAAGGACTGACAGTTTCGACTCCTCTTTCGTCTTGAAGGAGTCGGGATCGTCTAGCACTTCGCCGTCGCGGTTGCCAAGGATGTTCGTCGAGTACCAGCCGTGCAGTCCGAGCATTCGCGACTTGAGACCGGGAGCGATGATCGTCTTCATCAACGTCTGACCGGTTTTGAAGTCTTTGCCGCAGATGGCCAGCCGGTTCTTGTCGGCGAGGCTCATCAGCGCGGGAATGTCGACGGTTAAATTCGGAGCGCCGTTCGCGAACGGCACGCCTGACTTTAAAGCTGCGTAAGCGTAGATCATTGAAGGAGCGATCGCTTTGTGGTTCTCCTTCATCGCTTTTTCAAACGAGTCGAGCGTCTTGTGGACCGCGTGCTGTTTCAAAAACACTTCAGTTGACGCCGCCCAGATCATCACTACGCGCGAGCACTTGTTCTTCTTTTTCCAATCAGCGATCTCGGCGATGAGCTGTTGGGCCAGGTCGAACTTCGTCTTACCCGTTTTTACGTTTGTGCCGCTCAGGCGTTTGACGTACGACTGATCGAAAACGGCTTTCATCGGTTTGACTTTGCGCAGTGGCACTTTGAGTTGGGCCAGTAGTTCTTTCTCGAGCACGCCGGCGTTGAGCGCTGCTTCGTAAGCTGAGTCGGGAAAGATGTCCCACGCGCCGAAAACGAGATCTTTTAAGTCTGCGAGTGGGACGAAGTCTTTAATCAGAGGAACGCGATTCTCCGTTCGCTTGCCGAGACGGACCGTGCCCATTTGAGTGAGGCTGCCGATTGGTAGGGCAAAGCCTTTCTTGATTGCCTCCACGCCGGCAATGAAAGTCGTACTCACAGCGCCAAGGCCGACGAGTAATACACCCAGCTTCCCCTCGGCCGGACTGATCTCAGCTTGCTTCGCAACAGGCATTCACGTTCTCCGTTCTAAGTTTTGCTTCGACGCCGGAGCGCCGGCGTAGCGACGACAGAACAGGAATGATACTAGCCTCGAACGACGCGTAAACGACGGATCTTGCGCATTATTGGCGGTCCATTGCGGAGGTGTTGTTTGACGAAATGAGGGCTTTACGAAACTCGCGCGGCGTCGTTCCCGTCGCGACGCGAAACGCTTTGGTGAAATGACTCGCACTGAGATAACCAACACGCGCTCCGACCTCGGTCACTGAGAGCTCTGTTTCAGCGAGCAATAGTTGGGCCCTGGCAGCGCGAATCCCGGCAAGATAATTATGCGGCGTCGAACCGGTGAGCTTCTTGAACAGCCGCGCGAAATGAAACGGCGAGAGATACGACGCAGCCGCCAGCGCTCTGAGCGTCAGGTCCTGATCGAGTTGCGTGTGCATCAACTCGATCGACCGCCGAATACGCCTGTCAACCAGCCCCACGCGAGAGAGTTCGAGTTCTTCCGAACGCCGCGGTTGTGAGTAGTTGCGCAGGACCTGGACCAACACCTGTTCGACAAGCGCTCGCATCACGATCTCTTTACCGGGTTTTTCATTACTTAACTCATCGACAAACTCAACAAACAAACCATCGAGCTTCTGATTGCCACTAAAGTTTCCCGCCATAAACGCGACAGTTGATTTCGGCGGAATCAAACGCATCGTTTCCGCGTGTTGCAAAACCAGCGACGCTGAAAACGTCAGGAACAGAACCTCTGCGCGAGTCGCGTTGATACTGATACCGCTGTTTGGTTGAAAGAGGGCAAACTCTGAAGCGCGAAGGGGAACGGGTTTGTCATGTAGTGTGTAGAAGAGATCGCCCTTCAACACGGCGATCAGCGAGTAACCTGAAGTAGCCTGGTTCTGCCACTGAAGTTTTGTCGCCCGGCGGTACGAAGCTGAAAAGTCTTGTGAAACGAAGAACCGGTTGACCTGGACCTGGGGGCGCGTCATCGATTCAACTGTACGCGAATCCGATCCGCGGCTTCAATCATCCTCGCAGGGTCATTAGTGATCAACGCTTCGATTCCCATCGCGCGCGCGCGTTCGACCCAAACCGGATCGTCAACGGTCCAAACCACAACCGTGAGTTCCGCTTCTCTCGCTTTCTCAACGAGGGTGGGTCTTGCGAGTCGATGATGCAGCGCCAACACCGACGCACCCACTTCCAATGTTCGTTCTATCACGCGCTGATCCGTGTAAATTCGCGGCTCAAACAGTGCCGCAGTTCTTAAATCCACGCGTCTTAAAACGTCCAAGTCGAAACACTCAACGATCACGCGTTCTTCAAACGAAAACTCTCTTACCAATCCGCAGCAAAGATCCGGCAACTCGGGCGCGCTCGCCTTGATCTCGAGACACAACAGCAAACTGTTCTGCGCCATCAACTCAAACAACTGTCGCAACGTTGGCACTTTCAGTCGCACGAGTTCGTCCGCTGTCAGCGCATTGACAGCGCTTCGCACACCATGCGTCCGCCGCAAGTTGTCGTCGTGAATGATCACCGGCACACCATCACGACTGAGCCGCACATCAAACTCAATCCCGTCAGCACCGGCAGCAATAGCTGCTTCGAACGCCGCGATCGTGTTCTCCGGTGCAACGGCAGACGCACCGCGATGACCAATGATCAATGGCTCACGCATGATGTTTTAGCGGATTCGAACGGAACTACTTTACGGCAGGAGGACTGGTGACGACACGCTTCAGTTTGATATCGAACGTGCCGTAATCGGTTTTGACGCGGCCGCCAACCGGAATATGTCGTTTGTCGTCAGTGACCCAGATTGAAAACTCGCCCGTCTCACGATCGATCAGGCGCTCGGGTCCGAACAGTTCGGCGCTCACCCGCAGCACATCGACGCGGCCAAGCACAGTCTTCATTCGTTTCTTTTCGGTGACCTTGATGGGAGTCTTATAGACGCGCCCGCCGTCGCCGATAAAGACTTCGAAAGTCTTTCCGACTTCGAGGGGCTGCGTGCGAATGAAGTAGATCGCCGACAGGACGTCTTGCAGTTGACCGGAGAATTCTGTGATTGCGTGGCGCGGTTCACTGGCCGGGTTGTTTGGGTCCCGCAAGGTCCACGTCATCTTGCCTTTTGAACTGTCGAAGGTCGACTCGGTGGTGCGTACTCGTTTGCCTTGCTCGTCGTGGATCGTCGTTTTCTTAACTGTGAAGCTCATTGGTTCCACGATCGATTCCACGACCTCGCGAAACCTCAGGTTGAATAGGCGCGCAAAGAAACCTTTGCTTGTGACTTCGGCCTTGAACGTCAAGGCATACTGATCACTTTGATTCGAAGTGGCTGACGAATCTTCAACCGGTGTTCGCGTCGCGCTAAACTTCAAATCCGCAACATCGAGCCTGCGAAGCAAGGCTCTCGAGAACTCGGCTTCGAAGTGAAGTTCTTCGAGCGGTTCGAACGGACGGGTGTTGGTAGGCGAAGTGGCCTTTTGCGCGAGTGTCGTTGGGAGGGAAATAAAGGCAACAATCGCAAGCGTGAGCAGCAGAATAAGTTTTGTCGTTTTTGGAGTCTTCACTATTGATAATAAGTCTTAATAAGGAGAAATCCCCAGGCTATTACCAGCCCAAGCGCCGCGCGATACTCCCGATAACGAAAATAAAGCGAGCCATCAAATTTGACCGGGAGAGAATTATGTTCTCGAAACGGCGTCAGGCGCGGAAAGAACAGCGGCACTGAACGCCTATACATCGCATAATCCGTCGGGAAGAGTTCCGCCAACGTCGAGGCTTCGACGCCCATTACCGGAAAATAGATGCCAACAAATAGGACCAAAAACAGCAACCCCAGGACCAGCCGGCCCGAAGCAATAGTAAATCCGAGGCCGAGCAAGAAGCTACCGAAATAAAGCGGATTACGCGTGAAGGCGTATGGTCCAAACACCGCGAGTTCCGCATTCTTGCGTATGTAACCTGCGGCCCACGCTCTGATCGCCAGGCCCACCAGCGAAACGCACGCGCCTGCCAGTAAGGCCGTTCGCGTCGGTTTGGCCAACACCAGGAACACGGCGGCGCACAAAAACCCGAGCGGCACACGCCAGCGCTGAATCCATGTTCCACCTCTTTGCATCCGTATTACCCGTGACTAACTCTTGCTTCCCGCAGGTTAAGTCTGCGAGTTACGGCTTCAAACACCCGCTCAACATCGATGTCCATGCAGATCCACTTCGAACACGACCGCCGGTGACAATCAACACGACAATCGATGTCGTTTCGCTCGACGCAAATATCTTCCGCATACGGACTGCCGTTTCGCCACCATTCGGTTGGTCCAAACAGTCCCACGATCGGAGTCCGCGCGGCGACTGCGATATGCGTCGGGCCAGTGTCGCCGCCAACGTAAACGCGCGCTCGCTTAGCGAGCGAATAAAAGCCTTTCAGCGAGAGACTAACCGGCACGGCCTTGCCAGATTTCGCCGCACTACTCACGGCCTGCGCTAAGTGAGTTTCACCCGGACCGTACGTTACCAGCGATCGCATTCCATAATCGGCCCAAAGCAGGTCGCTCAATCCGCCAAATTTTTCCGCGCTCCATAACTTCGTGGGCCATCCCCCTCCGGGATTCAGAATCGCAAAATTTCCACCCGCCACGTGAGCCGCGCGTTCCGCCTCGGCTTCCGCCGCCGGGGTCACGCCTATTGGAAAGGCGAGCTCGCCCGGCACAGGAATTCCCAGCGCACCCTCCAACAGCAACAATCCTTTGCGAATGACGTGAGTTTGCGGCGGGATGGAGATCCTTTTTGAAAGAAAGACGGTGCTGGCCGGTTCACGGAGGGCGGGACGCGAGTACCCAAAAACACGTCGCGCGCCCGAGAGGCGCGCTATCGAAGCGGATTTAATTAAGCCTTGGAAATCTAAAGCGACATCGAAGGCTGAGGCGCGTAACCGACGTAACTGCTGGCGCGGTGCCCGCAGCGTCTCCCCAGACATCAGCCCGCGCCTCAACGCCTTCGTGTCGACTTCGATGAGACGATCCAGAAGCGGGTTGTCTTTCAAAATTTCAGAACTTTGTCTTTCAACTACCCACGAAATCTCGGCTTGCGGCATCGCGCCTCGCACGGCGGCGAGCGCAGGCAGAGTGTGAACTACGTCGCCGATGCTCCCGAGCTTTACGATCAGAATTCTCATTCGAAGGATCACGTGCCGCCGAAATAACTGAACTTCAGTTTTGCTTCAGCAACTTTTTTGCCGCCGCGAAACTTCGTCAACGTCCCTTCCAGGACAGGCGTGTCGTCGCCCAACCATGTGGCAGAAAAGTTACCGCCCTTCAAAAATTTTCCGGCAAAGCTGTAATAAACGCCGCCGGAGGGCACAGTCGTAAACGTGAAGTTGTCGCGTTTGACCGTGGCGGTCTTGAATCGGAGATTTTTGCCTTCGTTTGTCTGAACTCCAGATGGCGGAATCCGCCGCAGTTTCTTTCCGTTCAAATTTATGCCGCCGAACTCCGAAAATTCGTTCGGAGTTTCTCCGACCACC
>DASZDV010000235.1:0-4307 GCA_035941575.1 Pyrinomonadaceae bacterium | reverse complement strand
GAGAAGTACTTCTTCATCACGCGCTGCACATCCGCAGCCGTCACTGCCTGTAAGCGCGCGAGATCGGTGTTCACTCGCGCAGGATCTCCCAACAACACCGCCGCTTCGCCGAGCGCGAGCGCCTTGCCGTTACTCGTCTCGCGTTGCCGCAACTGGTCGGTAATGATCTGGTTCTTTGCTTTTTCCAATTCCGCGGAAGATACCAGCGTGTCCTGGAGTTTTTTGATCTCCGCGAGCAACGACTTCTCCGCGTCCTCCGCTTTCTTCCCTTCCGACAAAATCGCAATCAATACAAACAGACTCGCATCTTCGCGCGTTTCCGCATTGGCCTCCGCTTCAGCAGCTAACTGCTGTGTGTAAACGAGCGCGTTATACAGGCGTGAAGATTCGCCCGACGAGAGAATTGCGTCGGCAACGCGCAAGGCGTCTGAATCCGCATCGGCTTGCCGCGGCGTCAGGTAAGTCAATCCAACTGCCGGAAGATCGTTGCGACCGTATTCGGTGAGTCGCGATTCCTTCTGTCGCGCCGGCTCTTTAGCTGTGACGCGCGGCAACGGCCGGTTCGGCTTCGCAATTGGACCAAAATATTTGTCAACCCACGTGTCCAGTTGTTTCGGATCGAAATCGCCGACGACCACGAGCGTTGCATTGTCAGGCCGGTAGTACGTCGCATGAAACTCCTGCACGTCCTGGAGTGAAGCCGCCTCGAGATCTTCGATACTACCGATGGTCGGACGCTTGTAGGGATGTTCGAGGAATGATTTCTCCTGGAGTAAATAGAAGAAGCGTCCGTACGGTGGCGCAAGTACGCTTTGCCTGTACTCCTCCTTCACGACGTCGCGCTCAGACTTGAAGTTGGCATCATCAACATTCAGTCCCGACAGCCGATCCGATTCCGCCCATATCAAAGTCTCGAGGTAGTTCGACGGCACTACTTCGAAGTAAACAGTTACGTCGTCAGCGGTGAACGCGTTATTGAAACCGCCTACGTCTTCCGTCAGCCGGTCCATCATCTCCGACTTCATGTTCTTCGTGCTCTTGAACATGATGTGTTCGAAGAGATGCGCAAACCCGCTGCGCTTCTGCGGATCGTCCTTCGAGCCGACGTGATACCAAACCTGAATCGCCACCGTCGGACTCGAGCGATCGGGCGCGCTGAGCACCCGCAAACCGTTCGGCAGCGTGCGATCCGTAAACTTGAGCTGCGGCATTCGCGTTTGCGCGAACCCGCTTGTCTGAACAACTGTAAGTAGAACAATGCAGAAGATGAAGCGAAGCGAGGTACGAACCATTCAAGTTCTCCGAAGTGATCAATCGATGTCGAGCGGGTTGCGATAGGGCTTGTCTTTGTCTTTGTCAGCCCGTTTCATGGCTTCCTGAAACTTCTGTTCAAGAATGCGATCGCGATCTTTCATCGAACTGAGTTCCTGGGCAAAGATCTGTTCACGCATCTGCTTCTGTTTGTCGAGTCCTTTCACCATCTCGTCAAACGAAGCTACTGGTTTGGCTTTCTCTTCGTGGGAGAGCATCGCGCCGGTTTGCGCGTCGATCGTCAGTGTTGCCTCACAGCACGGACAGATGATGGTAAATCTTGACGTATCCGCCATTGCCTAAGTCCTCCTAACAAGGCGAATAGTATAACAGCCACGGATCGATCCGTCGCATGAACGGCGTTCCGTGGCTGCGGTAGGAAGTCTGGTTGGTGTCCCCAGCTTACGGAATTACTTTTTTGACGGCCTTCTTGGTTGTGCTGCCGACTTTCTTGGCGCCTTCGACTGTCTTCTCACCAACCTTCTTGGTAGTGCTGACAGTCTTGTCCTTGACGTCTTCAGCCTTGTCGGCAGTCTCCGACGCTACTTTCTTCGTGGTGCTGACCGTCTTGTCTTTGACGTCTTCAGCTTTGTCTCCAACCTCGCCGGCGACGTCCTCACCCTTGTCCGCTACAAAGCCCGCAGCCGCCGCGACCTTATCGCCAGTCGCTTCGAGCACGTTCTCAGTCGTCGTTACTTCGCGTTCCTCACCCTTGGCAGAATACGCGCGGACCGTACGTTTACCGTCGCGGGTGGTCACAACCACCTTGGAGATCCGTGGATTGTTCTTAAAGGTTCTTGTTTCAGTCTTCGTGCCGCTCGAGTCGACGCTGGTCGTGATCTCGGAGTTATCCGGACCCGCTGTCGTTGTCGGACTAGCCGCGGCGGTAGCGCTCGCGTTGTCGTTCGCGGTTCCCGCCTGATAGCAGCCGGCCGCAAGCGCGACAAACATTACTAACATCAATACGCAGATCGTTTTACTCACGCTTTCTCTCCTCCTAAATGGGTAAAGCTGCTGTGAAACGTGCAACCAACGTGCCAGATGTGGATATACCTTAAACCATGAGTTCGGCCCAAAAATAACGCGCCCATTATGATTGCCGTTCAATTACGATACGGAGCTTTTTTGTTTTCGATTGACTTTCGGTGGGAATTACTTTAGAAGCACACTTCTACAGGCCGCCGGTTTAGCTTCCGTTCAAGGCTTCGATTTGAGACCAGCATCATTGACTGCTAAACACTATCCCCGAGGAGTTTTTTGTATGCGCAGACTGCTATTTGTTGCTACAGGCGCTTTTTTTATTACCGCCACTCTGCTTCCTATGCAGCGCAGTTACGTCGTTCGAGCGGTGTCAGAGGGCGAACGTCTCGCGATGTATAGCAAGCCCGCAGTAGTTCGCATCATCGACGGCGCCATTGGTCAGATCTACCTTCAACCACCCGGTACGTCGGGGCGATCGTATGACGTCTCGACCATAGCGCTGGGTTCAGGCTTTTTCATTAGCAACAACGGCTACATCGCAACGAATGCACACGTGGTCTCAACCACACACGACGGTGAAGAAAAGGCAAAGCAGGCATTGTTCTGGCAGTTTGTGCAACAGGTCGCGAAGCAGATCGGCAGGGATCCGAGAAGCATCGCCGCGTACCTGAATGAGCACAGCAATCTTCAGAGTTTCCAACTGATCCATCACGTTATCATTCCCGACGGCAGTGCCTTCCCGTTTGAGATCAAGCAATACGGCGCGCCGACTGGCGAGAGTCAAGACCAGGGTAAAGACGTTGCGATCGTAAAGATCGAAGTCAAAAACACTCCTGTCCTGAAACTCGCCGATTCCGACAAAGTTCAGTTGCAGGACCACGTGACTGTAATCGGTTACCCAGGCGCCGCAGACACGTTCAACTCCGGACTCCTCAGCAGCCGCTCAGCACTGGAAGCAACCATCAACGACGGCAAGATCTCGGCGAAGAAACAGGCCACGAGTGGAGCACCGATATTGCAGACGAACACGGCCGCAACTCACGGCAACTCCGGTGGTCCAGTGTTGAACGACGCGAACGAGGTGATTGGCTTGCTGACCTTCCGCGGCGACACTGTTAACGGACAGGAAGTGTCGGGCTTCTCTTTTATCGTTCCGTCAAACACCGTGATGGAGTACGTGAAGAGTGCAGGTGCAACCAACGCTGACGGACCAACCGATCAATTCTACCGAGAAGGCCTGGACCTGTATTGGAACCAATACTACTCGTCTGCGATTCCGAAGTTTCAGGAAGTCAAGAATCTGTTCCCGCAGCATTCGGAAGTCGATCGGCTGATTCAAAGCAGTCAACAGTTGAAGGCCGAAGGAAAGGAACGCTCGAGTTTTCCGTACTGGGTGGTCGGCGTAATCGTCGGCATTCTTTTTATCCTGCTGCTGATTATCCTGATCATCGCGATCGCCGTGTTCGTCATGCGCAGACGCCGCAAGGGTAAAGAACCAAGTTCGCCGGGTACCGCAGGCGCCCACAAAGGTCATCCAACACCCGCTCATGCGCCGTCACCGGCGCCGGCGGCTGCGTCAGCAAATCCCGGAACGCACAGACCAGCGCCGCCACCTCCCGCTCCACCACCGCCCGCGCCAATGCCTATGGGCGGTGATCAGGGTATGACCGTGGATCTGTCGCGCACCGTCGCGATTACTGCTGACGGCGATGCGTTTCCGAAAAACTACGGCTCGATCAAGTTTGTTTCCGGACCGCTATCCGGACAGAAGTTTCAGGTCCGGGCCGACGGCGATTACATCGGACGCGACGGTGGCTCGGCGCAGATCGTGCTTCCAGATCCGCGGATTTCAAAACGTCACCTGTGGATCGGCGTCAGAAACGGGCGCGTAGTGATTGAAGATCAGACTTCACGTAACGGAACTTTCGTGAATGATCCGAAGTCAGCTCGCATTACCGAAACTCCACTCAAGGCGGGCGACACAGTGATTCTTGGCGAATCGGACGTCGCGCGTT
>DASZDV010000234.1:0-8378 GCA_035941575.1 Pyrinomonadaceae bacterium | reverse complement strand
ACATTTTCGAACGGCAGATCCAGTTTATTCGCGAGAGTGCAATTCCAATGGCCATGGTGGGAATGCTCAATGCGCTCCCCGACACGCAACTCTGGAAACGCCTCGAGCGAGAGGGACGTCTGCTGGGTAATGACGCCACCGGAAACAACACGCTCTCGTCTTTGAATTTCATTCCGCGAATGGACGCCGAAACACTCCAGGCTGGTTACCAGCGCATCATGCGCACGATCTACAAACCCAGCGAGTACTACCGCCGCGCGCTCGACTCATTGCAACGCACGCCGCAGGACTCACCCGAGGCGCACCAGTATCACGGTCTCAAGGCCGTCAAAGCTTTTCTGCGCATCGCAATTCGACTCGGCGTACTCGACGCGGAGCGGCGCGAGTTTTGGCGTTTCTTCATCGAAGCCTTGCGGACTCATAACGATCGAATGACTGAACTACTGCGTCATGCGGCGATGGCCTACCACTTCCGCAAGTTGACCGAATCTCACTGCTATTCGTGATCTCTAACAGGAACTCTGCGTTTGCAGCTCTCAGGCATCGCGACTTCCGTCTCCTCTGGCTGGGCCAGATTGTGTCCGTTACGGGATCGCAGATGCAGCTCGTCGCGATCAATTGGCACGTCTACCTGCTGACGAAATCTCCGCTCGCACTCGGATTAGTCGGCCTGTTTCGCGGACTTCCCGTGATCCTCTGTTCGCTCGCCGGCGGTGTTGTCGCTGATGCGGTCGATAGGAAGCGACTCATGATCGTCACACAGACCGTTATGCTCGTCAGCGCCGGGCTGTTAACCGCGACGACTTTCGGTGGAGTGCAAAGTGTCTGGCCGATTTATGTGTTGAGCGCTTTGGCTTCCGCGGCGACAGCGTTCGATATTCCTGCACGTCAATCACTGATGCCGACCCTCGTGCCGCTGGAAGATTTTCCAAACGCAGTAAGTCTCGGAATGATCGTTTTCAACGTGGCAACGATCGCCGGCCCAGCCATCGCGGGCGCGTTACTGGCTGAACGCGGTCCGGGACTCATCTATGGAATCAACGCGTTATCGTTTCTGGCAGTCATCGGCGCGCTGCTTGCGATGAGCGCAGTTGGCAGTCCGGACTTACAAAATGCGCGAAAAGACGCGTTGAGCCTTGCGGCATTGAAAGAAGGACTCACGTTTGTTTGGCGAACGCCGATCGTGGTCCAAACAATGACGCTCGACTTCGTTGCGACTTTCTTTGCGTCTGCAACGTTGCTGCTGCCGATATTTGCACGCGAGCGTTTACATGTCGGCGCGCATGGCTACGGGTGGCTGGCAGCCGCGCCTGCGATCGGATCCGTCATCACTGCTTTCCTGATGGCGCGCCTGGGAACCTTTCAACGTCAAGGAAGACTAGTAGTTTGGTCGGTCGCCGTGTTCGGTGTTGCTACAGCCGCATTCGGCGTGTCACGAGCGTTCTGGTTTTCATTGTTGATGCTCGCTGTGACAGGCGCTGCTGATACTGTGAGCACAGTGTTACGTCAGACGATTAGACAACTCGTGACACCAAATTATCTGCGCGGCCGCATGACGTCGATCAACATGATGTTCTTTATGGGTGGTCCACAATTTGGTGAATTGGAGGCGGGACTGTTAGCGGCGCTTATTGGAGCGCCGCTGTCAGTCGTCGTTGGTGGTTTGGGTTCGACTGCCGCTGCGGGTATCGCAGCGGTCAAGTCGAAGAGTTTGATGGAATTTGAGATCTCAGAAGTGCAAACTGAGATCACAATACGGTGATCTGGTTATCTACTTCCTTTACCCCTCTTACCTGCTTCACCATTCGTTCGACCTGAGCTTTCAGCGCTTCACTCTTGACTGTGCCGAGCAACGTCACTTTCGCATTGATGACAGTCGCCGTGATACCGAGACTCGAGAAAGTTGGATCCTCCGTCAGTCGCTTATCGATCTCGGTTTGAATCGTTGAATCGATGTTAGGCGGCTGCTGAGTGGTACTACTAACGCTACCGCCAGCCGGTGGCGTGATGATGACCGGAGCAGGTTGAGTTGTGACCGGCGCGGGTTGTTGAATGATGACCGGAGGCTGCTGTGCTGGTGCAGGCTGCTCCACGATGGTCGTAGTCGGTTGCGCCGCAGTCGTGCTTGCGGTATCGGTCGGCTGACTGCTCATCCAGAAGAGCACCAGCATTGTGATCAAGGCGATAGCCACGACCACGAGTACGCCAACCATTCCGGCCGAGATCCCGTTTCGGTCCCCGCGGACGGTTTGCGTATGGACCACCTCGCGTCTTTCGCCAGGCGTATCCACTACCACGCGGCTTCTTCTTCCCTGTTCTTCATCGTATGACATCACTTTGCCTCCGTTGTTCCTTCGAATCGTTTTCTGAAAATCCGCACTTCAAATTCACTGTTAATAGCGTCGACGTGTCTTACGTCTGTAGAGATATGATCCGGCTGCGCCTGCACCCGCACCGATCGCTGCGGCGCGTTTGCCGCCGACTGCGCCGCCAACACCGGCGCCTAATGCAGTGCCGCTAAGCACAGTGCCTGCTGTTCGCGTTTTTCCTCTGAAATGTGTTCGCGCAGCCTTGCGATTGAAAGCGTAAAGTCCGGCGCCTCCCGCGCCGATTGCTGCGCCCTTTTTGCCGGCAACCAAAGCCCCCACTCCAGCGCCACCTGCGATGATTGCGACTGTGCGAGCCTTGCGGCCGAATTTTGATTTGTGCCGTCTACGCGTCTGACCTTCCGCCGACAACACCGTTCCGGTCAACACGAGCAGACTCAACACCAGTATGAAGGCGAGTACTCTCTTCATTGCAACCTCCTTGCACCCCCTCGCTTGTTCTTCAAGGAAGCGCACGGCAAACACTATTCCCGAGCCGTAAAACCATGGTTTTAATGGGGAAAAACATTGGGATGGATCTGCTGACTTGTTCCGATACCGTACGCTTGATACTTTGTTCTTGTAAGTAATGACTACTGCCATCATTCACCACCCCGTCTTTCGTGAACACGACACCGGACCGGGCCATCCGGAAACTCCTTCGCGCTACCAAGTTGTAATGGAAGCGCTGCGAGGCGATGCGGACTTGTGGTCAAGCCTGGTCGAAGTGCAGGCGCGCGAAGCCCCGCGTGGAGATATTCAGGCCGCTCACTCACCACAGCTCTACAAGCAGGTCGAACGAGTCGTAAGTGAGGGCCTCGGTTACCTCGACGCCGACACGGTTGTTTCCATGCGTTCACTCGATGCGGCGAAACACGCTGCGGGCGCTCCGTGTCAGGCGATTGATCTGATCATGAAAGGCGAGGTGCAGAACGCTTTCGTGCCGGTGCGCCCGCCGGGACATCACGCGACCGGCGAACGAGCGATGGGGTTTTGTTTGTTCAATAATGTCGCCGTCGCCGCGCGTTACGCGCAACAACACTATCCGCAGATCGAACGGGTCGCGATCATCGATTGGGACGTTCATCACGGAAACGGCACGCAAGGCATTTTCTACGACGATCCGTCGGTCTACTTTTTCTCGTCACACCAGTATCCGTGGTATCCGGGGACCGGAACGCGTGGCGAAAAGGGAACCGGGCGGGGTCTGGGTTACACGTTGAATCTGCCGCTGCGCGCCGCGACGCCCGCCGCGGATCACAAGAGCGCCTTTGAAGCGGCGCTCGATGAAATGTCGGGGCGGTTCAGTCCCGATTTAATCATCATTTCTGCGGGTTTTGATTCGCACCTGGGCGATCCGTTAGGGCAGTTGCTGCTCGATGACGACGACTTCGTCGATATGACGCGTGCTGTAAAGCAATGGGCCGCAAGCAATTGTGAAGGGCGTCTCGTTTCCTGTTTGGAGGGTGGTTACAATTTGGAAACGTTGGGTGAAACCGTGCGCTCGCATGTCGAAGAGTTGAGCCACGGATAGACACAGATATTCGTTGAGATGAGTAAGAAAACGGAGCGCGTTTTTCTAATCGACTCGATGTCGCACATCTTTCGTGCGTTCTTCGCGCCGATGCAAAACCGCGCTGCGCCGCTGGCGACGTCGCAGGGCCAGGTGACGCAGGCTGTTTACATCTTCACCAACATGCTGCTCAAACTCCTGCGCGAAGAAAAACCCGACTATATTGCGGCAGTGTTCGAATCGCGCGAGAAGACGTTTCGTCACGAGACCTTTGCGGACTACAAAAAGAACCGGCTCGAGATGCCTGATGATCTCTCGAGTCAGTTGCCTTACATCTTTCGCCTTTGCGACGTGCTGAATATCCCGGTGATCAATTCACCCGGTTACGAAGCAGACGACGTGATCGGAGCACTTGCAAATCAGATAGCGGCGCAAGGTCTGCAAGCAGTGATCGTTTCGAACGACAAAGACATGTGCCAGCTCGTACGCGATCCGTTGATCGTCTGCATGCGACAGAACTCTCAAGTGGTGAAACGCAAAGAACCGGTGCCCCCGGTTGAATGGTGTGATGAAGCCTGGGTAGAGAAGAAGTTTGGCGTCACTTCGGACAAGCTGGTCGACCTGTTGGGATTGATGGGCGATTCAATCGACAACATTCCCGGCGCGCCGGGCATTGGTTCGAAGGGCGCCGTGCAGATCATTCAAGAGTTCGGTTCGATCGAGAACGCGTTGGCCAATTGGGAATCTGTTAAGCACAAGACGTATCGCGAATCATTGCGTGACAACGCGGATCTGATTCGTCAGTCGCGAGAGTTGGCGCGTATCCGCACAGATCTCGACGTTCCGCTCGAGCTCAACAAGATCAAAGCGCGCCCGCCCGATCGTGCGGCTGCTTATGAACTGTTTCATGAGTTGGAGTTTTCCATTCTCACTCGCGAGTATGCAGATGCGGCTGTTTCGCGGCCTGCAACTGACGAGACTGCGCGCAACTATCGCGTCATTCAAAACAAGAACGAGCTGAACAATCTGGTTAGAACATTGTTCGACGCAGACAACGTCGGTATCGCCGTCGCCGATTCAACGCCCGCCGGAATAGGCGAGCAGGAATGTTTCACGGAACTCGACACAACGCGCGGAATTGCGTTTTCGACTTCCGCAGGCGTTTCCGCTTATGTCGATCTTGAGAAGTTTGAAGGCGGCGCCGCGCAGGCCATCGAACCTTTGCGCGAGGTGCTCTCGAACGGACTCGTGGAAAAATCCGTTCACGATATGAAACGAGCAGTCGGCCTGCTTGACCCTTTCAACATCACTCTCGAAGGCGTCAAGGACGATACGTTCCTCGCCGCTTACTTACTGGATCCGGCGCGAAGCAAATATGAACTTGCCGATCTCACTCGCGAAGCTGTCGGCATCGAGAATGGTTCAACGCCCGCGCCGAACTGGTCCGAAAACGCCTGGCAAACAGTTCGCGCCGCGGATTTGACTGCCCAGACCGCGCGCGTGCTGCGAGAACGCATACTCGAAAAGAAACTCGAAACGATCTACTCGGAGATCGAACTTCCGTTGGCGCCTTTGCTGTATCGAATGGAGCGTGCGGGACTGAAAGTGGATCCCAAGGTCCTGACAGATCTTTCGACCTACCTGGGCCAGGAGCTGCATAAGATCACCATGCAGATCTTTCAACTCGCCGGCCGCGAGCTCAACATCGGTTCGCCAAAGCAGGTAGGAGAAGTGCTCGCCGAACTGAACATTGACATCGGCCGGAAAACTTCAACCGGACGCGTTTCGACGAGTAAGGCCGTGCTTGAAGAGTTGGCGCAGCAGTTTGAGTTGCCGCGTTTGATTATCGAGTACCGTGAGCTTGATAAATTGAAGAGCGTTTACACAGACGCGTTGCCGCATCAGATCGCTGCCGATGGCCGTATACACTGCCAACTCAACCAGACCGTAGCCGCGACCGGCCGTCTCTCGTCGAGTGATCCGAACCTGCAAAACATTCCGATTCGTAGCGAGATGGGACGACGCATTCGGCGCGCGTTCGTGGCAGAGAAGGGAAACAAGATCATCTCGGCTGACTATTCGCAACTTGAATTGCGCTTGTTGGCGCACATCACGCAGGACCCGGTGATGCTCGAAGCGTTTCAGAAAGGCGAAGACATTCACAAACGCACTGCGCGACTCGTCTTCGGCGCGCGCACAGACGAAGAACTTCGCGAGGCGCGGCGGTTTGCAAAGATAGTAAACTTCGCTATCGCCTACGCGATCGAGCCGTGGGGACTGTCACAACGCGTGGGAATCTCTCGTCAGGAAGCAAAGAAAGTTATCGAGGATTATTACAACACTTACAAAGGTGTGCGCCGTTATATGGAAGAGGTGCCGCTTCGCGCGCGTGAACACGGCTACGTGCGATCGATCTACGGGCGAATTCGTCCGCTGCCAGGCATCACGGATCGTAACGCAAACATTCGCAAGGCTGCGGAACGCGAAGCCATCAACATGCCGATCCAAGGCACCGCCAGCGACATCGTGAAGATCGCGATGCTGCACGTTGATGAAGAGTTTAAGCGCGCGGGACTCGAAGCGCGTTTGTTGATGCAAGTTCATGACGAGTTGTTGGTTGAAGTGCCCGACGCGGAAGTGAAGAAGGTCACGGAAGTACTCAAACACGAGATGGAGTCGGCAGTTTCGCTCGACGTGCCGCTGGTTGCTGATGTCGGCGTGGGTGAGAACTGGATGGACGCGAAGCCGTAACAACTCCGATGCAACCCGCAGAGAAGAGACCAGAAGTAGTTTACCGGCGTACGCCTGATCGCAACGCACCGGCGGAGGGTGGTGTCGCCGTCGATCTGGCGAAGCGGGCGTTTGTTCGCACGATCACGCCTCTGATCATCGGTTTTCTATTACTGCTGGCTTTGATTCTGGTGTTGGGTGTGCGCAGTGCGAGCCGGATGGAAGCGGTGGGCAACACGGCTCGGGAGCGCTCATTTGAGTATTCTCAACGACTCGAGACCTTATTGGAACTCCGGCTTAAGTTGACGCAACTGGATAGTGAGGCGCGCATCCGTCACGCGGTGGTATCGCGCGGCATTGGGCCACCGTTCGCCTTCAAAGTCGATAACGCTCGCGAAGACCTCATGCAGACGGTCGCGGTGCTTGATCGCAACCGGATTTTTCAAGATCCGGAGTGGACCAAGCTGCGTACAGACCTGCAACAATACATCGAGCTGACGCAGGATTCGAAGCGTTTCGGCGTCGAAGGACGCGATAGCTTCGAACGAGTTCACACAGATATAACCCAACTATTCGGGCAAATGCACGGGGTTCAAATCGAAATCATCGACACGATAATTCGGTCGCAAGCAGAGGCGCGGCGAACAATCATCACCTGGACTCTCATTGCGCTTGGAGCGGGCGCCCTCGTTGCGGGCGGAACAGTGTGGCAAGTGCAACGCCACTTCTGGCAGATGCGGCGAAGCATGCTGGAGGCGAGCCGCGAACGAACTTTCACGACGCAGCTGCTTGAAGGCATGGTCAGCGCCGTCGCCGCCATCGACGAAGAGGATCGCATCCGCAGCGCCAATGCCGCCTTCTTCAGAATCTTTCCGAAAGCCAGCATCGGCGCGTCCGTCCTTGAAAGGTTTGCTCCTGATGACGCAATGAAATTGCTCGAGACAGTTACTGCCATTCGCGTCACAAAGGCCACGTATCATGGACGCTTCGTCTCCAGGGTTGAAGAGGAAGACAAAGCCTTCGACGTCTACTCGTCGCCGTTGGCGATCGACGGAAACCGCGGTCAGATCGTGACGCTGGTTGACGCGACAGAAGTGGCCGAATCAGAGCGTACGCTGCGTCGCAGCGAATCGCTTGCGGCAGTGGGGCGCGCGACGACGCAAGTTGCCCACGAGATTCGGAATCCTCTCGGCAGTATCCGGCTCGGTGTTTCGATGTTGCGCGATAGCGTGAACGATGCGGAAGCACTCAACACCATCGAACTCGTCGAACGCGGCATCAAGCACCTCAATAAACTCGTTGTCGATGTGACGCAGTTTTCACGACAGAAAGAGTTGGAGCGATCCGCAGTCGATCTGCACGAGTCGCTCGAACGTAGCATCGATCTGGTTAGCGACAAGATTCGCGAGAAGAACGCGAACGTGGAAAGGCAGTTTGCGCGTCGCGCAATCATCGGGCAATGGGACGCGTACCAGTTGCGGCAGGTCTTTGTGAACCTGATCGCTAACGCGATTGATGCGAGCCAGGAGAATGCCTCGGTGCATATCTCGACGGAGTTGTTGAGTGTTGACGGCAATGGTGACGGCGAGGTGCGAAGGCATTACGCGCGCATCAAGATCGCCGACGAAGGCAAGGGCATGGACAAGACCACGCGCGATCGGATCTTCGAGCCGTTTTACTCAACGAAGAAACGGGGCACGGGGTTGGGACTCGCAATCGTGAAGCAGATCGTTGAGCAGCACGGCGGAAAGATCAGCGTGCAGAGCGAG
>DASZDV010000233.1:0-6823 GCA_035941575.1 Pyrinomonadaceae bacterium | reverse complement strand
ACAGTTGCTCGAGCGCAGTGATCAGGTACAGGTAATAAAAGACTTCATGTCGCGACGAACGCCAATCCGGCAACGCGAGTGGATGTGTCAATAACGCTTGCCGCGCCTCTGTGGCATACCCAAGCCGTAGAGGCACGGCGGCAAGAAAGGGAATCAGCGCAGCTTCGAATGCATTTTGAAAAAGGACCGCTAAATCGAACTGGTGCCGCCGCCACTCACGAACCTGGGGGATGATTGAAAGCGCAGTGTGACGGTTGTAAATGAGGATCTCATCGATAAAGTCGACATCCGCGAAAATCCCTTTCGCGCTCGGCCGCACGACCAGTGTGATCTTCGCTTCCGGCAACACTCGCCGAAGCGCACGTAACGCCGGCACGGTCATCACCGAGTCGCCGACCCAGTTTGTCCCGCGGACAACGACTCGCTTTATCTCCCTGGGTTGCACCTGCGTCATAGACTACAAAAGCGTTCGCAATCCGTCGTCAATGTTGATCTCCGGACGCCAATTAAGCTCCTCGGTGATGCGCGTCAAATCGGAAACGTAGCGAAGCGGAACTGGCGCCGCAAGCCCCGCATCCTCCTCGATCACCGGTTCGATCTCAATCATCTTTCCTACCCGCTCGATGATGCCGCGCAGACTGACAGCATTCAAACGACCGCCGCCGAGATTATAGAGACCAAAGCCAACCGAGGAATTCATAAACGCCCGGCAAGCTCGCGACAGGTCGTCAACGTACAAAATATCTCTAATGGGATCGACGCCAGCCGGCAGCCGAATCGGTTGTCGACGCTTGATCGATTCGACATAGTGCGTCACAAACCCGTAATCATTTCCGTCCGACGGCCGCGCAAAGACCGTGGACATGCGAAAGATGCAGGCGCGACACCCACGTTGCCTCGCGTAATACTCGACGTATTTCTCGCCCAACAGCTTGGACCACTCGAATGCAGTCTGGCCGCTGTAGTCGGTGCTGGCGTCCTCCGCCGTGTCTTCAGTTTCACTTGGATGGATGCCGTAAACATCCTTGGTGGAAGCGTAAATGAAAACCGATTTAGTCCTCATCTGGCGCAGGATGTTTCTTGTGCCGTCAGCGTTCGTGCGGAAACACTCTCCTGCGCCGTCAGGATGTTTATTGAAATGCGCAGCGAGATGGATCACGACATCGTAATCCCGGACCCTTTGCACGTCGTTGTCGTCAAGGATGTCGAGATTCGATCGGCGGGAAAAATCGTCAGCAGAGAAGAACTGGCGTACGTACGTTCCCAAATACCCACTACCGCCGGTTACGAGAATTCTCATCAGTCAGTTTCGATGTATGTTTGAACGCCTCTGCCTGGGACCGCAGGCGTCTCGCCTGCATACTTTCAACGGCGTCCGTTGCGCACCCGTGCAGGCGAGACGCCTGCGCTCCCAGGGTTACGTCCACGCGCGAGCGTCGTCAGTTTCGCAAGGGCTTCAGCTCTGCCAATCGCAATCAGCATGTCGCCCGCCTGGATCTTGGTGTCCCCGGCCGGATTGAACACGATCTCACCGTTGCTGCGTCGAATGCTGACGATTACGATGTCCAGCTCGGAGCGAATGTTTGTTTCGCTTAGTCTGAGCCCAATCAATGATGAGCCAGATTCAACCTCAAGTTGTTCAAACCCGAGCTCAAGATCGTTTGCAGTAACTGAGTCGAGAAAGTCGCCGACTGCTGGTTTCGTTAAGGCCATTGCCATGCGATGTCCGCCGATGATCGTTGGAGCGACCACACGATTTGCACCCGCGCGGATCAACTTGCTCTCGGCCTGTTCCTCGGCCGCGCGCGCGACGATGTGCAACTCCGGGTTCAGGTCGCGAGCCGTCAGAACAACGTAGACATTGTCTGCGTCATCAGGCAGGCACGACGCAAGTCCACGCGCATGTTCGACACCCGCTTCGCGCAAACTCTCCTCGAGCGTTGCGTCACGCACCAGCACGGAGATGCCGAGGTCTGTTAGTTCCTCGACTTTCTTCCGATCGCTTTCGATCACGACGAACACGTCGTGGGATCCTTGCAGTGCGCGAACCAAATTCGATCCGACACGTCCTGCGCCACAGATGATAAAATGATCTCGCAGTTTGCTCATCTTCAGTGAACGGCGTAACTGTCCGAACGTAGAAATCATTTCCGACTGGACGATCCCTTGCACAGTGCTCGTCAGTGCATAGAGCACAATACCGACGCTCACCATCATGAAAACTGTCGCGAAGATACGTCCGGCGACAGTTCGTGGTGCGAGATCGCCAAACCCGACCGTCGTCACGGTTTGGGCAGTCAGGTAAACGCTGTCAACTATAGACCACCCTTCCAATATGTGAAATACGGTGGTGCCGACGACTACCGCCGCGGCCACTGCCACGATCCCGAGACGAATTCTAGCGCGACTTGTGAGAACGAAACGGGGGCGGGATGGTAGACTCATACGAGCTGAATGGCATCACAGCGGCCACGGCAGGGAAGCCACGGTAACGAAAGCGGCTACCCCTGTCAAACGAAACGCCGAAGGAACTGCGTGCGGATTGTTACGTAATATGTGAGAGTGGAATAGGTTCCGCGGCGACATTGTTTTCTATGCCAGTACGTTATCCACCAAACAACCCAACGCCTCCGGGCGGCCGCCATCCACGGGTTGTTTCCTACGTTGAACGAGAGCCGAGTTTCATTCGTCGCTTGTTGCGGCGATTGTTGAGTCTGCCCGTGCTGGTTCCCCTGGTGTTCGTCGGGGCCGCGGTTCTCGGCGTCCTGATCTACTACTGGACCGTCTTTTCCGGACGAATCGATAATCTGCTCGCAGGTGAAGTGTTCACTCGTTCGGCGGGAATCTACGCCGCGCCGAAGCAGCTTCGTGTGAATGAAACGATCTCGCAGTCGGATCTGATCGCGTTCCTGAAACGCGCCGGTTATGTCGAAAAGACTCAACAGGCGGATACGTCTCGCGGACGTTTTTCGTTGAACGGCACTACGGTTGAAGTCGAACCGAGCAGCGCCGCAAGTGTCGATGGCCGGCAGCAGTTTCTACACGTCAGAGTGCAATTCAATGGTAGCGGCAAAGCAATAAGCTCGCTTTACGACCTCGACACTCGTTCGTCGCTCGAACGTACGTGGCTCGAACCTGAGTTGATCAGTTCGGTTACGGGAACGGAAAGAGCGAAACGAAAAGTGATTGGCTATGGCGACTTGCCACCGCATTTGATCAAAGCGATCACTGTCACTGAAGATCGATCGTTTTTCGAGCATTATGGGGTAAATATTCGCGGCATCATTCGCGCTTTTGTACGTCGCTACGACACGGATCCAAACTCGCCAATCGCACGCCAGGGTGGTTCGAGCATTACACAACAACTAGTCAAGAATCTGCTCTTGTCGCCGGAGCAGACATGGCGGCGCAAGATCGCTGAAGCCTACATGTCGATCATCCTCGAAACACGCCTCACCAAAGAGCAGATCTTCGGTCTTTACTGTAACCAGGTTTACATGGGCCAACAGGCGGGGTTCTCGATCAACGGTTTTGGTGAAGCGGCGAACGCCTATTTCAACAAGGACGTAACGAACCTGAATCTCGCTGAGTCGGCATTTCTCGCCGGGTTGATTCGCAGTCCTAATCGTTACAACCCATACACCAAAGTCGACACCGCGACTGCTCGCCGGAACCAGGTGCTCGACTCGATGGCTGAAGCCGGCGCGATCAACGCCGAACAGTTGAACGCGGCAAAAGCGTCGCCGCTGCAAGTCGTGCCTGTGCGGGGCCGGATTGATGTTTCAGACGCGCCTTACTTTGCAGACTTCGTGCAGAACCAGCTTGACACGTACGTCACCCCCGGTGCCACCGAGCATCTGCGCATCTACACAACCATCGACATGGATCTGCAACGCGCTGCTTACGCCGCGCTTACAAAGCAGCTCACGGCGTTGGACAAGATTCAGGCGAAACGATTTGAGCCCGGGACGTTGCAAGCCGCGCTGGTTGCGATGAACGCGAAGACCGGCGAGATCGTTGCGATGGTGGGTGGCCGGGATTACTCGAAGAGCCAGTTGAACCGCGCGTCGGATGCGATGCGACAGCCGGGGTCAGTGTTCAAGCCGTTCGTTTACGCAACTGCGTTGAATACGGCGTACGATCCGGTGCCGCGAGTTATCACGCCGGCGACGACGTACATGGACGAACCGAAGACGTTCACCTTTGATAACCAGGAGTATTCACCGGGAAACTTCGGCGAGACCTACAGTCACGAGCCCGTAACTTTGCGCGATGCGTTGGTCCATAGTCTTAACGTCGTCACGGTGGAAGTGGCAATGGAGGTGACGATTGGGCGTGTGATGAGTCTCGCGACAAAGGCTGGCTTACCGAAACCTCCGCGAGCGTATCCCGCGATGGCGTTAGGTACGAGTGAAGCAACGCCGTTGCAGATCGCGTCGGCGTACACAGCGTTTGCAAATCTCGGAACGCGGGCCACGCCCATCGCGATTAATCGCATCACCACTGGTGACGGCGTGACGATCGCCGCGCCAACGACGCAAAAGAACGAAGTGCTGCGTCCGGAAGTTGCCTACGTGATGACGTCGTTTATGAAGGACGTGATCAATCGCGGTACAGCTTCGAAAGTTCGCGGGCGCGGTTTGAAAGCAACGCTCGCTGGGAAAACGGGTACGTCACGCGACGGCTGGTTTGCGGGCTATACACCGAACCTCGTATGCGCTGTTTGGGTTGGTTTCGACGACGGTTCGCAACTCGGATTGACTGGCGCGAATTCCGCGTTGCCGATCTGGTCCGACTTCATGTCAGTGGCGCTTGCCGAACATCCGGAGTGGGACGGCGATTGGGAAATGCCGGGCGGGATCGAACAGGTTGATGTGAATCCAAAGACTGGCGCACCTACCGAGCCTGGCGACACCGAGAAGCGCGTCGAATTCTTTATCAACGGCACTGGACCAGAGCACGCTACTGAAACACCCACTGAAGAAGCAACTCCTGAAGAACTGCCTGAACCGACGCCCGGAGTTGAGTTGCAACCGATGGAACCGATTCCATCCCCGTCGCCCTCACCTTCACCACGGAAGGCGCCGGTGCTCCCAGACAGCCGTCTCGAAGGAACGATCACTCTCGACATTGATCCGACGACCGGTCTGATTGCCGTTGAGACTTGTCCGATCATTCGCACAAAGACATTTGTGCTGGGCACGGAACCGAGGAAGTACTGCGGTCCGGAGTATCACCGAGGCAAGCCCACCGAACCCGGCGGCCGCCCCCGCGTCGTCGCCACCCCGCCACACTGAAACCAGACACGAACGCTTTCGAGGTGCGGAGACTTTGCCGTGCAGACATATGCGGTGCAGAGATTTTGCCGTGCAGCCATAGCAGCGACTCCTATCCACGGCTTCGCCGCCTGATGTGAGGCGAGGCTATGCCTCGCCGTATCGCCATCTACTAATTTTGGGGCTACGCCCCCGGTTCGGGCTGCGCCCATTGGGCCAAAGGCCGAACGAGGGGCCGAGCCCCTTTTCTTTTTACTCAATCTCCGGCGAGGCGTAGCCTCGCCTCACATCGGACGGCGAAGCCGATCGACATGGCCGTGTTCCACTGGCGTTATTGCGTGCGCCGCTAGCTCAATGCTTTGTTAAGTGCTTCGAGGGCGAGGGCGGCGGCGTGGTGTTTGCGGGAGGGAAGGCCGCCGATTGCGTCGAGAAGGTCCCCGCGCGTTAGGTTCCGCGCTTCCTCAGTAGTCTTGCCAAGGACCAGTTCGGTCAAAACTGAACCGCAAACGAGTGTTGGTGCACAGCCGTAGGCGAGATAGCGCGCAGCTTCGATTCGATCATCTTTAACAACCAACGACACGCGCAGTCGATCTCCGCAAACCGGATTAGTCTCTTCAGCGACGACTGTCGCTTCCGGCAACTCGCCAACGTTTCGCGGGTGCGTCAGATGGTCTTTGAAAATCGAGGAGTACGGCACGAACTTAAGAAACTGTCGGAATTAAGTGACTACGAGCGGCCGATTCAGGGGCGAGAGTGCGCGCAGACGTTCAACAGCCTGGACCAACACGCCAACGGTGTAATCCACATCAGCTTCCGTATTGTCTTTCCCAAAACTAAACCGAATTGAACCGCGCGCGACTTCGTCCGTCACGCCGAGCGCGCGTATCACAGGCGACGGTTCAAGCGTCCCCGACGAACATGCCGAACCCGTCGAAACGGCGACTCCTTCGAGGTCGAGGTTTATCAACAGTCCTTCACCTTCGATGTAACGAAACGAAATGTTTGATAAGTGCGGAAGTCTCTGTTCACGATCGCCATTCATTACTACTTTCGCAATCTGATTCTGGACTTTCCGTTCGAAACGATCGCGAAGAGCTGCGTCGTGAGAACTTCGTTCATGTAACTCTTCACGAGCAAGCTTCGCCGCTTCACCAAACGCGACAATGCCCGGGACATTCTCTGTGCCTGCGCGTCGCTCACGTTCCTGGTGGCCGCCAATGTTCTGGCCCACGAGACGAACGCCACGGCGAATATAAAGCGCGCCGGCACCCTTTGGCGCGCACAAGTTGTACGCGGATAACGTCAGCAAGTCGCAGCCGAGTTCGTCAACGTTCAAAGCCATACGACCGGCTGCTTGCACGGCATCACTGTGCAGAAACAGGTGTTTCTGGCCATTGGCCCGTCGGTCACGAACCAGGGCGCCGATTTCAGCCACGGGTTGAATCGTTCCGATCTCGTTGTTCGCAAGCATTATGGTGATCAGAACCGTGTCAGGACGAAGCGCTGCCGAAACGTCTTCAACTCCAACGATCCCGTTCTCATAAACC
>DASZDV010000232.1:0-6460 GCA_035941575.1 Pyrinomonadaceae bacterium | reverse complement strand
CCAACTTACGTTCGTACTTCTCGCCCCAGAGTTGCTTGTTGTCGCGAATGTCGATCAGCTCGGCGCTGATCAACATCGTGTCGGCTCGTTGCTCAAGTCTGCCCGTCAAGACGGCGCGCACACCGAGGTCCTTGCCGATTGCGAGTGGGTCGGATTCCTTTGCCTTGTAACGAAACACGGAACTGCGCGCGATCACTTTGAGGTTAGGCAACTGCGTCAAGTTGTTGATGATGCTTTCAGTAAGACCATCCGAGATCCATTCCGCGTTTGCATCGTTACTTTGATTCGCGAAAGGAATGACAGCGATGGATTCCACCGCTACTTCGGTCGTGCGCGCGTGCAAATACAACCAAATGCCCACAGCCGACAAAGCTACAACCACAACCGCGGCGACAATTGCTGTCGCAGTCTTGTGCTGCTTTATTCCATTAATGATGAACTCCGCGCTTGACTCTTTCGTGGGCACTGCACGCGCCCCGGCGCCAGTTTCGCCAGGCACTTGGCGTGCAACCGTGGTGTCGGGATGCCACAACGTCTTCGCTTCTTTACTTGAAGAAGAACTCGGCACAGCTTTCTCTGTCGCGCTCGTTTGCAGTTCACGGCGAACTTCTTTCAACTCGATCGCAACGTCCTTGATGTCCTGATAACGCTGGTCCGGATCTTTCGCGAGACAACGCCGCACAATGCGTTGCAGATCGGGTGGCGCATCGGGGTTGAGAGTTGCGAGTGGCGGCGCGGGCTCGCGAATGATCTTATTCAAGGTCTCGATCGTGTCGCTGCCAGCAAATGCTTTCTGCCGGGCGATGGCTTCAAATAGAATGCAGCCAAACGAGAATATGTCCGAACGGTGATCGATCTCGCGCGACTTCCCTTGCGCCTGTTCGGGCGACATGTAACCCAGCGTTCCGAGCACCAAACCCGGCGTCGAGTGTGGTTGGAGCACTGTGGGTTCTTCGCTGCTCACAGTGCTTCCCATGGCTTGTCGCTCAACAAGTTTTGCGAGGCCGAAATCAAGAATCTTCGCGTGCCCGTCGGCGCTGACCATGATGTTGTCAGGTTTTAGATCACGATGGACGATCCCCGCGTCGTGCGCTTTCGCCAGGCCTTCGGCGACGTGTTGCAGGATGCGCAGCAGTTTAGAAAGTTCCTCATTGTCGGGATGGATCAGCTCGCGAAGAGTATTGCCCTGCACGTACTCCATGGCGATGAAGTGAAAGCCTTCTGCCTCACCGACTTCGTAGATGTGAGCGATGTTCGGATGATTGAGAGAAGCCGCGGCGGTGGCCTCCTGTTTGAACCGGCGCATGCGATCCTGGTTCGCGGCGACTTCAAGCGGCAGCACTTTCAACGCCACTTTACGCGGAAGTGTCGTGTCCTGCGCGAGATAGACCTCGCCCATTCCACCTGAGCCGATGAGGGAAATGATCTTGTAACGGCCGAGTTGTGTTTCCGGAGGGAGGTTCATCAAGGAGCGCATTTTAGCCGAGTCTGTCCACGGAGCACAGACGCGTGCCGTGGGGTTTTCAGGTGCCGGCGATAGTGCGCGCAATCGTCGGCCACATCTCGACCGCCCATAATTCGTATCCTTCGTCCGACGGATGGAAGCCGTCGTGCGAAAAGTATTCGGGATGCGACGGCAATTCCCGATTGGTAATCGAATAGATGTCAAAGACCGTTACCTGGTGCCGGCTGGCGATCTCCTCCAGTCGCTGATTAAACGCGACGATCTGCTGGTGGTACTGGCTGCGCAGGCTCGACGGTACTTGCGGCGCGCTCGAGATGTCGGGAATGTTGGTCACGACGATTCGAGCCTGCGTCTTCTCCTTGAGTGCGCTCAAGATACGGTCGTAATTCTCGGCAAATTGCTCAATTCTAACGCCGTGCCCGATGTCGTTGATGCCGATGCCGAGCGTCACTAGCTGCGGTTCTTTGCCGACTCCCCTGGCCAACTGCCCTCGCAAAACGTCCTCAGTCGTTGCGCCACTCACGCAAAAATTAACGAGTTGAGACCCCGGCCGTTGTTCGAGAAGGCGGGTGTAAAGCCTGGCGACGTAACCGCCTTGAACGGCGCCCACGCCGGCGCCCGTAGAATCCCCAAGGGCAACGTAAACGATAGGACCTGTCTTCATTTCAACCGTACCCGTGACTGTTCCCTCTTGCGTCCTGTGACCGCAAGCGACGAGAAAAATTGATAGAACGAGCGGCAGTAGCTGCCGGAATTTCGGTGACATCTTTGTGCCCATGGGATTAAACTAGCGCCATGCCGCAGTACGAACCCGAAGCATGGCGCGATCACTCCGCCGCCGATCCGACGGCGCGGGAGCAATCCCGCCTCTTCGATCTGCTCGGGCGAATCAATTATCGCATCCTCAGCGGCAGTCGCGTGTACGTGGAGGTTGAGGGAACGGTTTACAAAACGCTGTATGGTGGTTACTGGCGCAGCGTCTTTACCGGGATGGAGCATTACCTTCTGCGGTGTGAAAAAGTTTCGAGCGCGGCCTGGGCCGACGACAATATCGGACCGGTTGATCTGCCGATCGCGTACTCAAGCGGCGGCTGGACCACTAAAGGGCACTCACTTTCTTTCCTGCTCAACAGATCTACCGAGTACAGCGAGTAAGAAATCTGCATCAGCGTGTGAGAATGGCATAGGCGGCCGGATCTTGAGCACGTTGTGATGTGGTCCGTCCGTGCCGAGTAGTATTCCTTCTTCACGCATTCTATTCACGATGTTGTCGGCTTCGGTAGTGGCGGGTTCGTGACCCTTGGCCAACTCCACGCCGAGAAACAGACCGGAGCCACGGACTTCACGGATCAGGTCGTGACGGTGTTGCAGTTCGTGGAAACCGTCGAGGAGATGTATGCCAACGTCGAGAGCGTTTGCCTGAAGTTTTTCTTGTTGGACCACGTCGAGCACTGCGAGTCCGATGGCAGACGAGACGGTGTTGCCGCCAAAGCTACTGAAAAACTCCATGCCGTTGTTGAACGACTCGGCGATTTCAGGAGTCGTAATCACAGCGCCGATTGGGTGGCCGTTGCCGATCGGTTTGCCAAGCACAACGATATCCGGAACGACGCCGTAGCATTCGAAGGCCCAGAAGTGTGTGCCAATGCGTCCGTATCCGGTTTGCACTTCATCTGCGATACAAACGCCACCTGCGCCACGAACCGCTTCGTACGCTCTCCCCAAGTAATCCCGCGGCAGAACGATCTGTCCCGCAACACTTGGCATCGATTCGGCGATAAATCCACACAGATCTCTTCCTTCCGACCTAACGCGAGCTACACAGTCGACGACGTGTTGCGCGTCGTCAAACGGCACTCTGTGCACCCACGGCGGTGGACCACTTCCGCCCGGTCCGTCATGTTTGTACGGACTGAGATCGATGAGCGTCGTCGTGTTACCGTGATAAGCATGATCGAGCACGATCATGTCGCGCGCTTTCGTATGCGCGCGCGCGAGCCGAACCGCTAACTCATTCGCTTCGCTTCCGGAGTTCACGAAAAAACAGACGCTCAACGGATCAGGCAATGTCTTAGTGAGGCGTTCTGCGTAATTGACGATCACGTCAGACAAGTAGCGCGTGTTGGTATTTAGCAGACGCATCTGCTCGGCGCCCGCAGCTACTACGTAAGGATGACAATGCCCGACGTGGGCGACGTTGTTGTATGCGTCCAGGTAACGTCGTCCTTCGTCGTCGTAGAGATACTGCATCTCACCGCGCACGATCTTCACAGGGTTGCGGTACGACAGGCTGAGGTTCCGCCCGAGAAGTCGTTTTCGGCCAACTAGCGTTTCTTCTTTCGTCCGTGTCATTCGTGTCAATCTGTGGCCATTACTCGCGGCAGGGTTTCCGCGATGAGCGCCTGACTCACTCCGAGATACTCGTTCTCAGGGTGCTGCTGTTGCTGGTGCGCCGCAAGACAGACGCTCATACACAGCCGAAGCCGCACCAGCGGCCACAGCGCGTCGAGTTCATCTTGTGTAAGCGGAAACTCTTCCTGATATCCCTCAATCACCGGCACGGCCGCCGCAAACGGATCCGCCTTTCCCAATACGACGTACGCGATGGCAATCGCGAGATCTCCAACCGTGTAGCTGTGAACGACGTCCCCAAAATCAATCAGCCCTATGACCGTCTCGTTCGCGGAATCCACCAACACGTTGTAATCGTTGGCGTCCCCGTGAATCACGCTCTGACGAAGAGCCACAGATAAACACAAGTCTTCTCTAAAACTTAACACCATCTCCCTTAACCAATCTGTGTTAATCCGTGGCCCAAACTGCTCTAGAATTTGGACGCCCTTCGCTAAGTCCCAATGAAAGTCACGATGCGCACCCGGATGATCGAAGCCCACCAGCGCGCGATCGAGCTGCCCCAACTTGCGTCCCAGGTCATACAACAGTTCTGGCGAATGCACCTCGATCGTCGCGAGCGGCACGCCCGGCAGATAACGCACAAGACGCACCAGATGCGTCGAACCGTCCGGCAACGTCGCATTCTCGATCTGCTCGCCGGAAATCGCCGGCACCACACGCGGACAAAACGAAACGCGGGTTTCGAGATGACTCAGCATCGCGTTCTGCGCCTCGAGCACCTCGCGCCGCTCGAGCGCATTAGCTATCTTGAGTACAAACTTGTTACCGTCGTGCGCTGTCAGAAGAAAATTTCTATCGCGTTCGCTTGGCAATTCACTCGCGCTCGCTTGAATCCCGAAACACTTCTCGGCTATAGCTTGTGCGAAGAAACGATCCGCCAATTCCACAGATCTCAGATGGGGGTCTTGCATGCTTCGGCTAATCTTAATCGTCTTGGCTGTCGCCATTCCAGCCCAGGCCCAGTTAGAACATGGGGCACCGGATCCGGCACTCTTCAACGGCTTGCGTTACCGGCTTGTCGGTCCATCTCGCGGCGGACGCGTAACGACAGTAACCGGCGTTCCCTCACAGCCAAAGACCTTCTACATGGGCGTGGCGAGTGGCGGACTGTTTCGCACCACCGATAGCGGCGCGACATGGACACCGATCACAGACAGTAAAGTTCCACTTGGTTCCACGGGCGCAATCGCAGTCGCCGATTCGGCTCCGAACGTCATTTACCTCGGTACGGGTTCAGACGGTGTGCGCAGCAACGTTTCGACCGGCCGCGGTATGTATAAGTCAATCGACGGCGGTCAAACGTGGAAATTCATCGGGCTCTACAACGCCGGACAGATCGGTGCGGTGCGCATTCATCCGACAAATCCGGACATCGTTTGGGTCGCAGCAACCGGCGACATTTTCAAATCCAACAGCGAACGTGGCGTCTTCAAAACCACTGACGGCGGACAAACCTGGCGCAAGGTTCTTTTCATTTCTGACACCGTGGGCGCAATGGACGTCGAACTACAACCCGGCAATGCAAGCGTCGTCTACGCGTGGATGTCCCGGCTCGAACGTAAACCGTGGACCATCATAAGCGGTTCGCGTGACGGCGGCTTCTACAAAAGCACTGACGGCGGCGAACACTTCTCAAAGATCACGGCCGGTTTACCAAACGAACTAATCGGTAAAGCTAATCTGGCGGTCACCGCCGCGAACCCAAACCGCGTTTACGCACTTATCGAAGCAAAACCTGGCGGCGGTTTCTACGTTTCGGAAGACGCCGGGCAAACGTGGTCGCTCATCAATTCGCAGGGCTCGCTCGTCCAACGGCCTTTCTACTACACAACCCTCGGCGCCGATCCATCGAACGCCGACGTCGTCTACGCCGGGGCCGAAGGTTTCTTCAAGTCGGTTGACGGCGGCAAAACGTTTACCCCGCTTCGCACTCCGCATGGTGACAATCATGACATCTGGATCAATCCCAAAGACAGCAACATCATGATCCAGTCGAATGACGGCGGTGCGAACGTCTCGACTGACGGTGGCCGCACATGGTCATCGCAAATGAACCAACCTACAGCCGAAATCTACGGCGTTTGGGTCGACAATCAGTTCCCTTACAAAGTCTACGGCGCACAGCAGGACAATACGACATTGATCATCTCCAGTCAGGCTGAACCATTCACGCTGACGGACTGGCGAAGTGGTCCAGGTTGTGAGACTGGTCCAATCATGCCGCACCCGATTAATCCAGACATCGTCTACGGATCGTGCAAAGGACAGTATGGCGTGATGAATCTGAAGACCGGGCAGGAGAAGAGTTACTGGATTGGCGGGCAGTCGCTGTACGGAAATCCCGCGAGCGATCTCATCTACCGTATGCAGCGCGTGTCGCCGATGGCCGTTTCGCCGCACGATCCGGAAGTGCTGTATTACGGTTCGCAGTACGTGCATCGGACGCGCGACAAGGGTGTAACGTGGGAAAAGATCTCGCCGGACCTGACTGCGCATCCCGAGTGTTGTCAGGGCGTCAGTGGTGAACCGATCACGCGCGACGTTACGGGCGAAGAGTTCTACAGTACGTTGTACGCGATC
>DASZDV010000231.1:0-9941 GCA_035941575.1 Pyrinomonadaceae bacterium | reverse complement strand
AAAGCTTCGGTCCATCTCGAGATTGCGCCGAAAATAAGTGAGCGACTCGTCGTAGCGACGTGCCAGATACAGTATCAGGCCAATGTTTGAACCGACCGGCAGCGAAAGCGGATCGAGGTCAAGGGCACGGTGCATTTCTGCCAACGCTTCGTCCAGCCGCCCGAACGCCGCTAGAAAAATGAAACCATACCAGTGATGCGCCACTGCATAACCCGGCTTCAATTCCATAGCCCGTTTGAATTCACGTTCCGCCGCGGTCCAATTCCAGTCGTAGTTTCCGAGACAATACCCAAACGAAGCGTGCGCCTCAGCTAGAGTGTCATCGATCTCGAGCGCTCGTTCGACAGCCTGGCGCGCCTTTGGATACGCATCCTTCGGCGCCATTGTGGCGATGCCAAAACCGCCCAGAACAAGATAGGAGTCTGCGAGTCCAACATAGGCCAACGCAAAGGTCGGATCGGAATCGATCGCCTTCTTGAAGTACTCAATCGCTTTCCTCACATCCTCGTCGGTCCGTTTGTTCCAGCAGTAACGTCCTTTCAGATAAGCGTGATAAGCCTCGACGTTATCAGTCGGACGTTTAGCGAGCTGCTTTCTTTCTTCAGTAGTGATGCGGACTAACAGTCGCTCAGAAATCTCACTGGAAATCTGCGTTTCGAGATCGAGCACGTCCGCGGGATTGCAAGTGTAGTTGTCGGCCCAGAGTTGTGAGCCATCGCCGACGTCCACAAGTTCCAACTTGATCACGAGCCGATCGGATGTCTGCATCATCCGGCCCGCGAGTACAGCGCGAACTCGGAGATCCCGACCCGCGCGACGCGGATCTACCTGTTGGCCTTTGTATTGTGAGACCGTGCTCCACGCCATCACACGCAGTTCCGGCAAGCGTGAGAGTGCATTGATCATGCTCTCGGTGATGCCGTCGCTGAAGTACTCCATGCCGGGTTCGGAATCGTTGCGCTGAAAGGGAAGGATCGCGAGTGAGTCGATCGCAGAACTTGCCGATTTCGGCTCAAACTGTGGCGAGGGATAAGCAGGACTGCGAGCCTCAGCCGTATCCAGCGAGCGTTCCAGCTCTTGTTCGAAGTCCAATCTTTGAGCGAGGTGCTTCAGGTCAGCTAGAAACTCCCTGGCGGTTTGATAACGCTCGTCGCGATCCTTGCGCAGCGCTTTCTTAATAATCCATTCCAACTCGGTCGGGACTTCCGGACGGTATCTCGGCAGCGGCACGGGTTCTCGACCAAGTATTGCAACCAGCACATCCGTGTGGGTTAGTCCTTCAAACGGAGGACGGCCGGCCACCATCTCGTAAAGGACCACGCCGAGACTCCATATGTCCGTCCGAGGATCGATACTGAGTCCGCGGGCCTGCTCCGGAGACATGTACGGAGCAGTTCCCATAACGATGCCTTGCTCCGTCTGAACTAACGTGAACGCCTCAGAGAGGGCGGGTTTCCACTCCGTTAACTTCGCTAACCCGAAGTCGAGCACCTTCACGAAGCCGTCGGCACGCATCATGATGTTTTCGGGTTTTACATCGCGATGCACGATGCCGGCTTCGTGTGCGCCGAGTAGCGCAGTAGCGACACTGCTCGCTACCTGCAATGCTTCAGCGATCGCGAGTGGCGCAGTCGTCATGCGCTGTCGCAGCGTCTGACCTTCTATAAACTCCAAAGCGATGTAATAAAGGTGGTCCAACTCTCCGATTTCATAGATCGTGATGATGTTCGGGTGGTTGAGCGCCGACGCCGCTTTTGCTTCCAGTTGAAAACGACGAACACGCTCGGGATCTTTGGTGAAGTGTGCCGGAAGGGCTTTAAGTGCGACTTTGCGTCCGAGCCGCGTATCTTTTGCGAGATAAATGTCGCCCATTCCTCCCGCGCCGAGGCGGCCAACTATTTCGTATGGACCAATGCGTGTGCCGGGAACCAGGTCGGTTTCCGTGAGGGAGTCTGCGAGTACTTCGTATGCCGGCGACTCGATGAAATCGCCGGAGCGTGCATGTGAGTCGATGAGTGCTTCCACTTCGGCGCGTAAGCCAGAGTCGCCCGCGCATGCTTCATTGAGATAGGCCTCTCGTTCGAGAGGATCGCGTTCGAGTGCTTCCTGTAAGAGCGACTTAATCTGCTGCCAGCGTTCGGGGGTCATCACAGTGGATCTTTACTGTTTTGCCAGTTCGCGGTAGAGCCAGGCTTTTGCAGTGCTCCATTCTCGTTTGATCGTCGCCGGCGAGACGTGAAGCACTTCCGCTGCTTCCTCAACTGTCAGACCACCAAAAAATCGAAGCTCCACGATCCTGCTCTGTTGTGGATCGAGTAGCTCCAGGTCCTTCAGCGCCTCGTCCAAAGCGATCACTTCCGACGCTTTGTGCTGTGATACGACCAGCGCTTCGTTCAGCTCGATTTTACCAGCGCCGCCACCGCGTTTTGCGCAGGCGTGACTGCGAGCGTGGTCCACGAGAATCGTCCGCATCAGTTGCGCAGCAATGCCGAAGAAGTGAGCGCGGTTTTGCCAATGAACACTCTTCCGATGGACCAATCGCACGAACGCTTCGTTCACAAGCGCGGTCGTTTGTAACGTGTGGCCCGCACGTTCCCGGGCCATATAGTGATGTGCGAGGCGCCGTAACTCGTGTTCGACCACCGGGACCAGTTTCTCGAGCGCCTCCTGGTCGCCCATACTCCAGTCAATCAGTAACTGCGTCACGTCATGTGTCTGGGCTTCGGTCATCTCACCAGGCATTCCTTACCACGGTCAGGCTGGCGAATTCTATCTCACGCCGCGCAATGCTCAAAAAAATTTGCGCTCAAAAAATTTCCTGCTGCTTGAGCCGCTTTTCCAGCAATTCTCGCTTAGAGGGTGAACGGTCACCCCTGAGCGGAGTGAGGAGGAGATGAATGAGCCAATACGTTTTTATCGAATCGAGAGACCCATTCGAATCGCGCGACACCGATTTTGTCGAACAAACAGCCCTGGCCATCAAGGAACGTGGCCACACAGTCATAGTGTTTCTTGTTCAGAACGGAGTACTCGCAGCGCGAGAGAACACTGGTCAACTGCGGCATCTGGCACAGGCGGGAGTGATCTTGCTCGCAGATGACTTCTCGTTGCGAGAGCGCGGGATAAGAACCGAAGAGTTGGCCCAGGGTATTCAGGAGACGGGCATTGACAGGTTGGTTGACGCGATGACACAGGCACGGACGAAAGCAATCTGGCACTAGGCCAACGAAGAACTGTGAAGGGGAGGACTTATGAAGGAGCGAACGCTGACTCTTGCACTAATGGATCCGCCGTATGAATCGGCCAAATCGACAACCGCGTTCCGCATTATTTCCGCGGCGTTGGACCAGGGAATCAATGTCAACGTGTTTGCCTACGAGGGCGCTGTTTGCCTGCCGTTAAAAGATCAGGCACCGCACGCTAACCCCGTAAAAGGCACAAGCCTGGAAGAGGAAGAACACCCAACGACCAAAGCGTTCGTGAGTTCCTTGCTCGCGAAGGGCAACGACAAACCGCGCCTGACGTGGGTTAACTGCGGTCTGTGCGTGGATGAACGCGGCGCAGCGAACGTCGTCGATGGCGTACGGCGCGGCAGTCCCGCTGACTTTTTCAAGATGGCAGGCGAATCAACCAACACTCTCGTCATACCGACGAAGTGAGGCAGGAGACTTATGAAGATTCTTAATATCGTTGAAACAGCTTATCGAGCCACGCTCGAAGAACAAGACGACACGATCGTGTGGCTCAGCGGCGCATTGAAAAACGCCGGCGCCGAACTCGGCGTGATGCTGAGATCAAGCGCCGTTAACTACCTCGTGCCGCAGGAATGTCCGCCGATCAAGATAGGCGCCACCGGAATCAATCATCCCGCGCGGCCTAACGAAGACCTCAAGAGGTTACAGGAAAAAGGTGTGCCTGTTTTTGCCGTCCGCGAGGATCTTGAAGAACGCGGTGTGAATCTTTCGAACTGCCTCGACGGAGTGAGCTTCATTCACCGCAACGACATCGCGCTGTTGATGGACGACTACGATCAAGTTTGGCACTGGTGACGGATGTCTAAACCCGACGAAAAGGAGACTCAAATGAAAGCGTTAGTTAGTTCATTACTTGTTTTAATACTGATCGGCACTACGTTCGGAACACCACCAACCACCGTAGACGATCAGCTCTCACCGCAAACCCTTGCTGACCTGGCAAGTGCTCGGAAAGCCACCGCGCGATTTCATCGAGTGGAGCAAGCCGAAGCAGAAGGCTACATCAATCTGAACTTCTGCGAAGAAGGCGAGGGTTGTCATTGGCTGAATCCGTCGCTGCTCGATGGCGTGTTCGATCCAACCAAACCGGAGATTCTTCTGTACGCTCGGGATGGAGAAGGATGGCGCCTGGTGGCCGTGGAATATGTGATTCCGTTGTCAATGTCTCCGGAGATAGAGCCGCAAGGATTTACGGGCGACGCAGATCTCTGGCGTAAGGACAGCGAAGGCGTCGGATTATGGGAGTGTACGGCGTGGATTTGGCTGCACAACCCAAACGGTATGTTCGAGCAGCACAATCCGCGCACTGAGTGACCGAGAAACGATCGAGGTGGACCATGAGAATCTGCATCGCCGTTATCGCGTTCTTATTATTGAGCTCGTTTGTGGTCGAGAGTGCGACACTCGACCAACAACTAACCGCCGTACTAACGCAGCATGGTTTCACGGGCCGTATCGAGTCGACTCTCGAACACCGACTTGGTCGTAAGCTGGACAACCAACTGGTGGATCTCGGCAGGCTCCTGTTCTTCGACACAGTCGGCGGTTTGAATAACGATAACAACTGCTCTGGTTGTCACTCGCCGATCAACGGCTTTGGAGATTCTCAGTCAATCGCAATCGGGATCGATAACAACGGCATCGTCGGTCCCGATCGCGCCGGTCCACGTAATCAACGACGCACGCCGATGGTCATCAATACGGCGTTCTTTCCAAACCTGATGTGGAACTCACGTTTCGCTGCTCTTTCTCACGATCCTTTTGATAACAGTGCCGGTTTTGAATTTCCCTTGCCGGAAGGGCGAACGCTTTCGTACCAGCCTCACTTGCTGGTTGCTCAGGGTTTTATTCCGCCGACAGAACGAGTCGAAGTCGCGGGCTTCACGTTTCCAGGAGACAACTCCGACATTCGTGAGGAGGTGCTCGGGCGAATAAATGACGTACCGGAATACCGCAAACGATTTGCGAAGATCTTTCTGACCATTGGTGATGGTGGACCAATTACTTTCGACATGTTCGGGCTGGCGATTGCGGAGTTTGAGTTCTCTTTGGTTTTTGCCGACGCTCCGATCGACGCATTTGCGAGAGGTCAAAAGAATGCAATGACGGAGGACGAGAAGCGAGGCGCATTACTTTTCTTTGGCAAAGCACGTTGCGTGGAATGTCACCGTGTCTCGGGCAGTTCCAACGAGATGTTTAGTGATTTTTCACAACATGTCATCGGTGTTCCACAGCTCGCGCCGGCGGTGGGAAATGTAACGTTCGATGGACCGGGAATGAATGAAGACTTCGGACTCGAACAAGTCACTGGCAACTCAGTGGATCGTTACAAGTTTCGCACCTCGCCGTTGCGCAACGTCGCCCTCCAACCGGCGTTTTTTCACAACGGTGCGTTCACTCGTTTAGAAGACGCGATTCGTCATCACCTGGACGTGTTTGCCTCAGCGCGCGGCTACAACGTTGTAGCGGCTGGCATCGATTCAGACTTGATGGCGCCCATGGGTCCAATCGAACCGGTTCTGGCGCGGGTCGATCCGATTCTCGCGACTCCAATCAGACTTACAGACGACGAGTTTCAACAACTCGTAGCGTTTGTCCGCAACGCGCTACTCGATAGACGAGCGTCGCCTGAGATGCTGAGGAAGCAGATCCCAAAGTCCGTCCCAAGTGGTTTTCCGGTTTTGAAGTTTCAGTAATACAATCGGTCTGCTTGGTGGAAGTCGATTCTCCAACTAGCCGACAATGTGTTAACACTACTGATTACCGCGCTCTGGTTTGTTGCTCTTGCCTGGTTCGTAATTCTTATTCTGACTCTGCGTGGTCTAGCTCGCCAACGGTCGTTGTTGCCAACAACCGATTTGCGTTTGATGGCGGCTGATGCGCCGCTCGTGTCGGTTTTAGTTCCCGCGCGCAATGAAGAGCATCGCGTGCTGGAACCCTGTATTCGTTCGATTCTTGCGCAGGATTACGGACGGTTCGAAGTCATTGCCGTAAATGATCGCTCTACCGACGCAACAGGAGCGATCTTGCAAACACTCGCCGGAACCGACCAACGCCTCCGCGTGATCGAGGGCGAAGAGTTGCCGCCAGGTTGGCTTGGCAAACCTTACGCTATGCAGCAAGCGTTCAATCACGCACGTGGTGAATGGATCCTGGGCACCGATGCAGACATGATTTTTGAACCGTCACTATTGCGCACGGCGCTACGTCGAGTGATTGAAACTGAAGGCGATGCGTTAACCTTGATTCCACGTTTCGAAGCTCACTCGTTTTGGGAGCGCGTGATGACACCCAGTTGGGCGTGGGTGTTTCTGATGTTCGCTCTTTTCTATCGCATCAACGATCCCAAAACAGAACGCGGTGTTGGCATCGGCGGATTCTTCCTGGTCAGGCGCACCGTGCTCGATCGCGTTGGCGGTTATGAGGCCTTGAAAAACGAGGTCATGGAAGATGTTCGGCTGGCGGACAGAATCAAACGTTCAGGCGCCCGTTTATTGTTCGATCATGCGCCGGCACTGCTGCGAACGCGCATGTATAAGACGTTTAGAGAAATGTGGGAGTGCAGTACCAAGAACTGGTTTTCCGGGGTCAATTTCTCACTCCCATTTGCGCTGCTTTGTGTTGTTTCAATGTATCTGGCAGCTGTCGTGCCGCCACTGATTGCTGTTTCGTCGGCGATAGCGATTGCGTCAGGCGCCAGCGCAGATCTTTGGCTGGTATTCGTCCCCGCGGCATCGTCGTGGTTACTTCAGGTTCTCGTTATGGCGGTTGTCAGCCGAAGCTCCGAAGTTTCTCCAATTTATGCGTTAACAGTTCCCCTGGGTTTAGGCGTCATGTATGCGATGCTGTTTGATTCGAGTATCAGGATCACCACGGGAAGAGGCGTGACGTGGAAAGGCCGGAGGATCTACGAACGGCGCGGAGTTCGGCCCCCGCGAATCAACACCGCGGCTGGCAACTAGATTTTCGGAGTTGTTGGGATCTCCAAAAAAACCTCGTCTTTGGACGAAAACGGAGCTATTATTCTGGTCCAATCCGAGGTTCTCTCCCCAAAAAGTCGAAGCACTCTCCCCGCGCGTCCGCACGTGTGCGGTAGCCGAGTATCAATCTGAGGAGGTGCTTTATGAAATTCATCCCGACGAACTCAAGGCTTTCTCTCCTTCTCGTAACATTGTTTTTGATAGCCACCGGGTTTTTGATTTCACCGGTGCTACCCCAAACTCGCGAGCGAACCGTAACTCCCAGCCCCGCCGAAGCAAACATCAAAGTCGCCGAGATCATAAAAACGGATGTCGACCTCGTGACTATCGACGCGCTCGTGCTCCAGAAAAACACTGCGCGAGTTGTTGGCAGTCTAAAACGAGAAGACTTTCTCGTTTCCGAGGACGGCAGTAAGCAAACGATTACGCATTTCAGTCAGGACGCTCTACCGCTTTCTGTTTTACTCCTGATTGATCGCGGCGGTTGTTTGGATCCGTTCGGAACGGAAGTTCGACGCGCCGCGAAAGATGCACTGGCAGGCCTGAAACCGAGCGATGAAGTTGCGGTCATGACGTATCACGACACAGCGGAGCTACAACAAGGGTTCACACACGACCGGCGTGCGCTGGAAAGGGCAATCGACTGGGTGCCGCCGCATGACGAACGCGCCAATCATTGTCTAAACATCGCGTTTGACGACGCCGCGAATTACATGATGAAAGCCGGCAATCCAAGTGGTCGCCGCGTGATTGTAGTGATCACCGGAGTGACGCGAAACTGGGAATGCGCCAATGGTCCGTCAAACAAGTCAGCGACACATTCGGTGTTCGAATCAGGCAGTGTTGTTTGCGGCATCATTCCGAAAACGCCGGCGCAAGCAGCAGAAAACGGGATGATGCGTTGGGCCACGCGCTTCGGTCGCATGGGCGGTGTTAGTTATCTCGACATCCAAAAACTAGCCGACGAAACGGGCGGAGAGATCCTGCGTGATAAACCCGAGGAACTCGAGGGAACATTCAACACGCTGATCACCCATCTCCGAACACGCTACAGCTTCTCTTTCGTGTCAACTAATAAGAAGCGCGACGGTACGGTGCGAAAACTAAAAGTTAATTTGTCAGACGGTGTGGAAAAGACGCAGGGGCGCTTGGTGGTTAAAGCGCGGAAGAGTTACGTAGCTCCCAAGAATTGAACCTCGCGCTGAACGACGCGTGCAGTTCATGGTTTTCTGTTAATCTTTCGGGCCGAGTTCCAACCTGTGACGCTTCGGAGCTTGGCCCATGCCTCGTCTAACTCGTCGTCAACTCCTAAAAACCGGTCTGCTCGCTTCTGCCGGTGCAGCCGCAAACAAACTGATTCCTGATGAACGCGCCCATGCCGAAGGCGGACCAATCACCGGCGCCAGTTCCCAGGCCACACCGCAAGTAACAAGTTCCCCGCGGGAACGACTGCTCCTGGACTTCGGTTGGCGTTTCGCACTGGGCCACGCGAACGACGCAACGAAAGATTTCGGTTACGGCGCTCGACGCCGCGAAGGACAGTTCGCGAAGTCAGGCAGCTTCCTCGCTGTCACTCGAGCAAACTTCGACGACAAGAATTGGCGCACGGTAGATCTTCCTCACGATTGGGCCGTCGAACTTCCGTTCACAAATGCGCCGATGCTTCATCATCAGGGCGCAAAACCGCTCGGCCGCGAGTTTCCCGAAACGAGTATCGGTTGGTACCGCCGAACGTTTACGCTGTCACCCTCGGATAAAGGGAAACGGATCAGCATCGAGTTCGACGGCGTCTTTCGCGACGCAATGGTGATGTTCAATGGACATTACATTGGTGAAAACTTCAGCGGTTACGTTCCGTTCAACTACGACTTAACTGACTTTGTTAATTTCACCGAGCCAAACATTCTCGTCGTGCGTGTCGATGCGACTGAGAATGAAGGTTGGTTCTACGAAGGCGCGGGAATCTATCGTCACGTCTGGCTCTTAAAGACTGATCCGCTGCACACCGTGCCGTGGGGCAACTTCGTCTCGTCAACTGTTCACGGCAAGTCAGCCAAACTCACGATCAAGACTGAAGTGCGAAACGACGGCGACGCGGCGCGAAACTGTCGCGTCACGTCGCGAATTCTTGACAAAAGCGGTCGTGTCGTCGCAACCGCGCAAAGCAAGCGCATGACAGTCAGTCCGGGCTCCGACGTTGAGTTCACGAGTGAGACAACTATCGGAAACGCAGCGCTATGGTCCATCGAACAACCAAACCTGTATCGAGCCATAACGACGGTCGAAGCCGAAACAAACGTTACCGACAGTATTGAAACACCGTTTGGCGTTCGCACGATCCGCTTTGATCCGGATCGTGGGTTCTTTCTGAACGACCAGCCCGTGAAGATGAAAGGCACGTGTAATCACCAGGATCACGCGGGAGTCGGAGCCGCGCTTCCGGATCGTTTGCAGTACTACAGGATCGAACGCCTGAAAGACATGGGCTCAAACGCTTATCGTGCGTCACATAATCCGCCAACGCCGGAGTTACTCGATGCCTGCGACGGGCTCGGCATGCTGGTGATGGATGAAACGCGCTTGATGTCTTCGAACCCTGAAGGCCTGAGTCAGCTTTCACGTTTAATACGCCGCGATCGAAACCACCCGAGTGTTGTGCTGTGGTCGCTCGGCAACGAGGAACGTGAGCAAGGCACAGAACGTGGGG
>DASZDV010000230.1:0-18791 GCA_035941575.1 Pyrinomonadaceae bacterium | reverse complement strand
CACGAAAAGGGCGCTCCGCCTCCGCCCGCGCAGGGTCCGCCGAAAACTGTCTGGCGCGAATACTTCGAGTCGGCTGTTGTTACCGTGGTGATGGCCTTGTTTGGCATGACCTTCATCGTGCAGGCGGTCAAAGTGCCGACTGGCTCGATGCAGAACACGATTACAATCGGCGATCACTTGCTGGTCAACAAATTCATCTTTGCACCGGGTTCATCGCTGCCGTTCTTGCCACAAAGAGAGATCAGGCGCGGCGACATTATTGTCTTCAAGTATCCGGGCAATCCGTACAAACCGGACAGTGATGAGCGTCCGGACAACAGGCCGATTCTCACGAACTACGTCAAACGCGTTATTGGTATCCCGGGAGATCGAATTCGTATCGAAGGTCACAATGTGATCGTTAACGACCAGATCGTTCCCGAACATCGAATCGAGGCAATCGACTTCAACCGCAAAGATCCGTTGCAGATCGTCAACGACCCGAACCACAAACCTGGTGAACTCTACGACGTCTATTACAAGCCCGGCAGCGACGACGATGATCAGCCTTACACAGCGTTCGAAGGGAAGAACGAGATCACCGTTCCCGAAGCCAGCTACTTCGTAATGGGCGACAACCGCAACAACAGTGAAGACAGCCGCTACTGGGGCTTCGTTCCTCGCGACCTCGTGATCGGCCGCGCGATGTTTGTTTATTGGTCCTTCGACGAAAGCGCGCCGCCGAGTGGTTGGGGCGTTCTGGGCGACTTCCTTATCAACACCCGCTGGAGCCGTACCGGAACGATGATCAAGTAGTGTACCCACACTATCGAAATCCCATTTTTCCCTGGCTACTGACTGTCATAGTGTTGACCTGCGCGTTCGATGGCGCGGCGCAGAAAAGAACTAAAAAGAAACCACCCGCTGCCGCACCCGCCACCGAATTGGCAAGGCTCCGTGAGCAGTACGTTCAAGCGACTAAGGAGTACAAAGCGAGCCTGGAAAAACTCGTCATCTTATACGAGGCAGACGTAAAAAAAGCGGAAGACAAGCTCACGTTGTCACAAAAGTTGCTTGCCGAGGGACTCATCGCGAAAGTGCAGGTACAGGAGAATGAGCAAGCGTTGGCCGCCGCGAAAATGAGGGTAGCAGAAGCGCGACGCCAGATGAGCGGCGCGGACGGTCAAATCGCCGCTGTTCTCGTGGAAGAAGAGGCCGATCGTCAACTGGCGAAAAACCTCAACCTTGCAAAACAACGTCTCGTCCGTACTTCATCGTTCATTCGCTTCGCGGGCGGCCCCGGTTGGAACCTCGGGGACGCGTGGAAAATCCAGCGGTTCTTTTCAGACACGTTCCATAAGCAATTACCAATTGCAGTCTTTGGCCAGGGTGCGATTCACGATCGTTGGCGGTTGGACCACCGGAACTCGATGGACATCTCTCTTCACCCGGATAGCGCTGAAGGACAATCGTTACTTAACTTCCTGCAACGCAACGGAGTTCCATATTTAGCGTTTCGCTCAGCGATTCCCGGCACCGCCACTGGTCCACACATCCACATCGGCAGACCATCTCATCGTTATTGACCATCCATGATGACATTCACACGTTTGCTACTCGCCGCAACTGTGTTTTTAACAGCCACAACGCTTGCCCGATCTCAAATGAAGTTTGAAAACTCACTTACTGAGAAACAGGCATCGCACTTTGCGGGACTTGCCTTGAAATGTGTGTCGCGCGAGTTTCCTAACAAACCCGAGCACGTCATCAACAACGCCAGCGAGGTGAAGAGCCCGAAGGCGCTCCATCCCGCCTTTTATGGTTGTTACGACTGGCACTCCTCAGTGCACGGCCACTGGATGCTGGTCCGTTTACTGAAAACATTTCCCAATCTGCCTGAGGCATCGCAGATCCGCAGCGCACTCGATGCGAACCTCGCGGCGGCAAACATCGAGGCCGAGGTCGGATACATGAAGCAGCCGAACCGCCAGTCGTTTGAGCGCACGTACGGTTGGGCCTGGGCGCTGAAACTCGTCGAAGAGCTTCAAACGTGGAACGACGCAGACGGTAAGCGCTGGTCCGAAAACCTCAAACCCTTGGCGGCAGCGCTCTCGCAGTCGTATCGAAATTTTCTTCCGAAGCAAACCTATCCAATCAGGACCGGCGTGCATCCAAATACTGCTTTCGGTTTAGCGTTTGCACTCGATTACGCTCAAACCACCGGCGACCGCGAACTCGAAGCTCTACTGAACGAGCGCAGTCGCACCTATTTCGCAAAAGACACGAATTATCCCGGCGCGTGGGAACCAGGCGGCGAAGATTTCTTTTCCGCGGCGTTGATGGAGGCCGATCTGATGCGGCGGGTGATGAAACCTGCCGAGTTTGCTTCATGGTTTCATCGCTTCCTCCCGGGAGTCTCCCGGGGTGGTCCGGCAGCTCTACTACAGCCGGCAATCGTAACGGATCGCAGCGATCCGAAACTGGTTCATCTCGACGGCTTGAATCTCAGTCGTGCGTGGTGCATGCGCAGCATCGCTCGCGCATTACCCGCGAAGGATCCGGCGCGTGCGATCCTGACTGAGTCTGCGAACAGCCACGCGGCCGCGGCGTTAGCCCACGTGGCTAGCGGCGACTACGCCGGTGAGCACTGGCTTGCGTCTTTCGCGGTGTTTCTGCTGTCGACGGAAAAGTAGCTTCTCAAACCGCAAGTCTCCCCACCTCGTCCGTTCAATCCATGGTTCGGTGTTCGGTGAACTTACCGAACTTATTCTGACTGTTAGCGTGGATCCCACTATGAAAACCATATCAATCCCGGTCACGGCTCTCCTCTTCTTAATCTTCAGCGCCTTCGCGCAACAGCCTGATTATCAGCAGCTAAAAGCAGAGGCCGAGGCGCAGTTTGCGCAGGGCTCTTATGCTCGCGCAAACGAAACGTACAGTCGCGTCGACAAGAGCAAGCTGAACGCGTCGGACGTTCGCTGGGTCGAGTTTCGTTTGGCCGATACCTCGTGGCGAGCACAAGCTGCAACGCAAACTTCTGACACGACGAAGTTTGAGTTGGCCCAGAAAAAACTCGAAGAACTGATTAAAGCGATTGATAAGGAAGAGGACCGAGATCTCGTGTGGGCCGAAGCGCACGAGTCGCTCGGCGATCTGTTCTGGACACGCCGCAGCAACATGAATTGGCCTGCGGCCTGGCCACATTACCAACAGGCACTCGACTGGTGGGCCGGCCAACGCGAACTCGATCGCGCGCGCGATCGCTATGTCAAGATGGTTTTCAAAGCGGCGGAACCACCGCGCCCTGACGATTATTATTTCTATACATACTACGGTAATTACCTTCCGCTCGACGTACTCGAAAACGCACTGAAGATCAGCTCAACTGCAAACGACAAAGCGCATTTGCATTTTTTGATCGCGATGACGTTGCGACACATGAGTGGCGATCTTGCGATCAGTCAGCGCGTTGCAGATGAGTTTGAAGAAGCACTCGCAGCGGGACGAAAAACTGATTGGTACGACGATGCGCTGTTCAATTACGCGGAGCGGATGAACAACTACGGAAGTATCCGGGCAATCGCCGACGGTCAGTGGCAACAGCAACCCGACTATGCCAAAGCGCTCGAACTCTATCGCCGCCTAACCACCGAGTTCGCGAAAGGCGAAACTCGTTACTACGATCAAGCACAGCAGCAGATCAAAAACATTACTGAGCCAACGATCGGCGTCGGCTTCTCAAACATCTTTCTGCCGCGTTCGGAAGTTCAGTTTGCGTTGAATACACGCAACGTGCGCCGCGTCGACTTCGCGCTCTACAAGTTTGACATGGCGCGCGACGTTCGTTTCTCTAAATCTGGTGAAGCTGACGAGGGCGAAGCCGACGGCTTCACGTGGATTCAAAAACTCCCAATCACCGGACCACCGGTAAAGTCGTGGTCCAAAGACATTGAAAACACAGAACCTCATCGACCATTTAACGCCGAAGTTCGTATCGATGGACTACTGGCCCCAGGTGCTTATCTTCTGGAAGCAAAAAGCGGTTCACTCTCAACGCGCGACGTTTTGCTGGTTACGGATGCAACGCTCGTAATCAAGACTTCGGTGAAGCAGGCTCTATTGTTTTTTGCTGATGCAATCACAGGCGCCCCAATTGCTAACGCGAGTGTGGTGCTGTACGAAAATTATTACCAGGACAACAGATGGCGCTGGAGGCGGTTGCGTGCGACGACGAACGCCGACGGCCTCGCGCATTTCACACTTCGTAACTCAGCCTCCGGATCGACCAATCTTTTCGCTACTGCTTCATACGTCGATCGACAAGCGTTTGCGAACGCCTACGCGAACTCATACAGTCAAGGCCAGGAAGACGGCTGGCGCATTTACGCCTTCACCGATCGCCCTGCATACCGCCCGAAGGAAACGATGCAGTGGAAGTTCATCGCCCGTCGTCTCAACAACGGTGTCTACTCGACTCCCGCGAATCAGGTCGTCGAATATTCCATCACCGATCTGCGCGGCACAAAAGTGAAGGAAGGTACGGCGACTCTCAACGCATTTGGCAGCGCGTGGGGTTCGCTTGAGCTGAGCGAACAGTGGGCGCTCGGCGAATACCAGATCCAATTCATGGACCAGGGCCGCCATAACACGATCGGCGGCGCGAAACTGTTTCGACTCGAAGAGTACAAACTGCCCGAGTTCAAGGTTCAAGTAAAAACGCCCGAACAAGATGGTAAAAAGAAAGCGTTTCGTACGGGCGAGCAGGTTGAGGCTGAAATTCAGGCCGATTACTACTTTGGTGGTCCAGTCAGCAATGCGTCCGTGGAAGTTGTGGTCTACCAGAATGTTTTCTACCACTATTGGTTTCCGCGACGTGATTACCCGTGGTATTACGACGATTTCGAACAGCAACGCTGGCGTTACTATGGCGGCCAGGGCCCCGTCATAAAGCGCGAGACGATAAGGACCGACGCCACCGGCAAGGCAAAACTCACTTTCGATACCCCACGCGAAAACTACAATCAGGATTACGAGTTTCGTATTGAAGCTCGCGTCGTAGATTCATCGAGGCGCGAGATCGTCGCAAACGATACAGTGCGTGTCACACGACAACGTTATTACGTCTATCCCCGGCCCGCGCAGAACATCTACCGGCCTAAGGACAAGGTGACGGTTGATATAAAGGCGATCGACGCGAACGAACAGCCGATCCAGACCGAAGGCAGTGTGAAAGTCACTCGCGACTACTGGTGGGAGATATGGATCGATCCGCGCGGTCGCGAAGTGCAGGGAGACGAGTTGCGGCAGTTGCGTGAACGGGCCGAAGTTTTTCCGCCGGCTCCGCCGCGCGGCTTGCGACCGTGGACGTTGAAGTTTCGCGGTTATCAGCACGAAGACATACTCACGCAAACGGTGAAGACCGACGCGGAAGGCGAAGCACAAGTAAGTTTCACACCCGAGCGAGAAGGCTACTATCGCCTGGCGTGGCAGAGCAGTCAGGGCGTAGACGCGAAACGCGATCGCTTCCTGCCGCCGATCAAAGCGGAAGCCGCTGTGTTTGTAGCGACGAATGCAACGACGGAGTTGGGCTACCGGCGCGGTGGACTCGAGTTGGTGATTGATAAAGACACCTTCCGTGCCGGCCAAACAGCGCCTGTGATGATCAACGTACCGGGCCAGGACCGTTGGGTGTTGTTCAGCATTGAAGGCGAAGATTTGTACAGCTACAAGCTGGTCCACGTCACCGGCACGACGAAGTTGATCGAGGTTCCGATTGAAGAGAAACACGTGCCAAACATCTATCTGACTGCCGCGATGTTGAGCGACGCGCAGTGGTTTGTTGATACGAAGCAGGTCGTGGTGCCGCCGGTGCAACAGTTTCTGGCGGTAGCGGTAAAAGCTGATCGCGAACAGTATCAACCTCGTGAGGACGGCACGTTGTCGATTCTCACTAAGGATGCTGATGGCCGCCCGATTTCCACGGAAGTTGCGCTTGGTCTAGTTGATGAGTCCGTCAAGTACATTCAAAACGACTACGCCGGCGATCCGCGCCAGTTCTACTACGGACGAAAACGACCGCTTGCTGTTCAAACGCAAAGCACGCTGAACCAGAAAGCCTATGCGCGGCTGGCTGAGGTCGATGGTCAGTTGCGCAATCGAATGGACCTCGCCTTGAAAGAAAAGGGTAGGTTTGAGATCAATTTTTCGGCGGGATTGGGTGGAGTTGGTGGCGGACGTGGCATGAATGTAGATGGGGTGAGTACGGCCCAGGTCTATGCGTTGAGTGCGGAGACCGTGACGGTTTCAGGAGCTGTCCGATACGCGAGCGCACGCGACGAGGTTCGTCCATCCGGGACGTTACAGTCGCCCACAGAATCTTTGAAACAAGTTGCAAACCTCGGCGCCGAGCAAGAACCACCGGTTCAGGTGCGAAATGATTTTCGTTCGACGATTCTTTGGCTGCCGGACGTCAAGACAGACGCGGACGGGACCGCGACAGTGAAGGTAAAGTATCCCGATTCGCTAACGACATGGACCGCCACGGCACGCGCCGCGAGTACGGGCAATCAATTCGGCGTTGGTAATTCCTCAATGCGAACGAAGCAGCCGTTAATTGTTCGACTGCAAGCGCCGCGTTTCTTTGTTGTGGGCGATCAGGTCACAGTGTCGGCTGTAATCAACAACAACACCGATCAGCCAATGCGTGTAGCGCCTGCGTTGAGTGCTACAGGCCTAACCGTGTCGGGCGAGCCTGCGCCAGTTGAAGTGAAGGCCAATAGCGAAACGAGAGTCGATTGGCGCGTCGATGTAACGCATGCGAGTGAAGCGTTGATAAAGGTTGAGGCGCGTGGCGGTCAGTACGCCGACGCGATGGAAAAGAGTTTCACCATCTTCGAACACGGCATCGAGAAGTTTGTTTCTCGCTCCGGAAAGATGCGTGGAGACAGCGTTGCGATCAAGCTCGACATTCCTAAAGAGCGACGCTCAGATTCAACGCATCTCGTCGTGCAGGTGGCGCCGAGCATGGCTACCACGATGCTCGATGCGCTGCCTTATTTGATCGATTACCCGTACGGCTGCACGGAACAGACAATGAGCCGTTTTCTGCCGGCGGTTATCACGGCGAAAACGCTGCGCGATCTCGGACTAAAACCTGAAGCCGCAATGAACAAGATCTTCGGTGGTATCGAACCGACGAGTGCAGCGGCAACGCACCCGAAAGGTCGCCACGACCTCAAAGAACTTGAGACGATGACGAAGCAGGGCCTCGATCGTCTCTACGACTTCCAGCACGCTGACGGCGGCTGGGGTTGGTGGAAACAGGGAGAGAGCGATCACTTCATGACGGCTTACGTTGTTTGGGGAATGACGCTCGCTCGCGAAGCAGGAATCGACGTCAAGTCTGACGTAATCGAACGCGCCGTCAATTTTCTCGACAAGGAACTCGTCGAAAAAGAGAGCAGCTACGACGCGCAAGCGTGGATGCTGCACGCGCTGGCGGTCAACCATAATGCGCGCAAGCGCGCGGAAATCAGCAAGTTTCAGGACACCGCCTTCCAAAATCTCTGGAACAATCGTGACAAGCTAAATGCTTACACACGCGCGTTGGTCGCGCTGGCTGCTCATTACTACGGCTATCGCGTTCAGGCGAAGACGCTGGTTGAGAACCTCGAGAATGGTGTGAAGCTGGATTCGACGCCTGACACTTCTATAGTTCAGCGCGGCGTGCGGGCGTCCGATCCGTCAGTGATCGGCACAGCGCATTGGGGCGAGGATGGAATTTACTGGCGCTGGTCCGACGGCGGCGTTGAAGCAACAGCCTTCGCACTGCGCGCGCTGCTCGCGATCGACCCGCAGAACAAGTTGGTTGAGCCAGTGACTAACTGGCTGGTGAAGAATCGTCGCGGCTCGCAGTGGAGCAACACTCGCGACACAGCGATCGTTGTGCTGACGCTCAACGATTTCCTGCGCACCAGCGGGGAACTGCAACCTGCCGTGGGATACGAATTGCTCGTCAACGGTACTTCGGTCACCAGTAAACAGCTTACTGCTGAAGATTCGCTGAGTGCGCCAAGCAGGTTTGCGATCTCGCGTGAGTTAATTCGCGACGGCCAGAACGAGATCACAATCGTGCGAAAGAACGGGAGTGGTCCGCTGTACTTCTCAGCCGAAGCGGAATTCTTCAGTCTCGAAGAACCGCTGAAACCTGCCGGTAACGAGATCTTCGTGCGTCGCCAGTATTTCAAACTGTTGAATCATCCGACGTTGTTGAAGGGTTTCGTGTCGGAGCGCGTGCCGCTCAACGACGGCGAGAGTGTAAAGAGTGGCGATCGGATCGAAGTTGTGCTAACGGTTGAAGCGAAGAACAACTACGAGTACCTGTTGTTCGAAGATCTAAAACCGGCCGGACTCGAGGCTACGCAGGTGCGCAGTGGTGATAATTTGTTTATTCGCGAGTTGAAATCAGGCGGCGGGTTCACGCCACGATCGCGGTGGGTGTATCAGGAACTGCGAGATCGAAAAGTTGCTCTATTCATCGATCGGCTGCCGCAAGGCGTGTGGCAGGTGAGTTATGAAATGAGAGCGGAGGCACCCGGTGCGTTTCATGCGCTGCCGGTGTTGGGGCATGCGATGTACGTGCCGGAGATCCGCACGAACGGCGCAGAGAGTCGCATGCGAATCGTGGATTAGCTACGGATTTCTCCGACGAATACGGATTTACCTCAGCTCGTCGAGGCGCGCCTTAGCTTCCTGAAGCATCGCTTTGACCTTCGCGAGGTCGTCGAGCGACATGGTTTGCGTCGCGCGTTCGCAGATGCCCGTGCTCAGAATTACCGCCGTGCCGCTTCGTGTTTGACGAAACACTCCGATCTCCAAATCGCCCAGTGTCTTGTATCTCGCTTCGAAGCCGGGCATACGCGTGATGGTCTCGTCAACACGCGACACCACGTCGATCGCGTTGAGCAGCGCGTCAAGCTCCTCATAATCTATAAACGCGCGGTTGTCGTTCAATCTCCCGCCTTCTTCTCGCAACGAAATCACCACGCCTCGCGCGCGCGAAACGCCTCCCATCTCGCGCATGTCAACAGCATCGACGCGCACTCCGCGGACTTCAACCGTGGTGATGCGCGTAAACGCCTTGATTATTACGGCACTGTGACGATCTTCGAGCGCTTCGAGTTTGGTTCGCGGTTCAAATGGCTCGCAACCGACTTTGCGCCAGAACTCTGGCCCAGGTCGCTGGGCCAGAGCGGAACCACTAAACAAGACGACGAGGAACATGAAAAGAATGACACGGGTGGGGTACATGGGTAATGCTCTCCTTCATTTTGGTTGGCCGAGCGCAGGGAGAGTACGTTACCGTCCAATGTCACCTGCAACGGTCGCGCAAGTTCCAAAAGTTTTTGCCTGCCGTTTCGTTTTCTCGCTGCGGCTTCGCCGCCCCGATGTGAGGCGAGGCTACGCCTCGCCGTTAATATAAAGAGACAACTGGGGCTGTGCCCCTCGTATGGCCTTTGGCCCAGAAACTTGCGGGCACAGCCCGAACCAGGGGCGAAGCCCGTGGGTCTATTCGGCATGCTACGGCGAGGCATAGCCTCGCCTCACATCGGGGCGGCGAAGCCGCAGTGGGAGTGGCGAATATTACTGGGCGTTGCGTATTACTGGCCTTGCGTCTTGCTGACCTCGCGTCTTGCTGACCTCGCGGTTTACTGACCTTGTGCGCGCGATGATGATTGCGGATTGGCCGGTTGCAGGTACTTGTCCAACCAGTCGAGCACTGTGTGAAACCACAACTGCGAGTTCTGTGGTTTCAGTACCCAGTGACCTTCGTCCGGAAAGATTAGTATCTTGGAATCAATCCCTTTTCGTTGCACTGCGGTGAAGAGTTGCATACCTTCGCCAATCGGCACGCGGTAGTCCAACTCGCCGTGAATGATCAGGATCGGTGTGTTGAAGTTCTGTGCGAATTTGTGTGGCGACCACCGGCTATAAAGCGCCGGGTTGGACCATGCCGTTCCCTTGAACTCCCATTCCGGAAACCAGAGTTCTTCGGTGGTGCCATACATGCTTTCGAGGTTGTAAACACCGTCATGTGAAACGAGCACTTTGTAGCGGAAACGCGGATCGTTGTTGTGTCCGAGAATCCAGTTGATCATATAGCCGCCGTAACTGGCACCGGCCGCGCCGATGCGGCCGCGATCGATAAACGAGTTGCGACGCAGAACGTCCGCAACGCCATTCGAAATGTCAACGAAGGCTTTGCCACCCCAGTCGGCGGTGATCTCATTAACAAACTGTTGGCCGTAACCGGTCGAGCCGCGCGGGTTCGGAGCAAAGACAACGTAACCTGCATTGGCAAAGACCTGCGGGTTCCAACGATAACCCCAGTTGTCGTTCCAGGCGCTTTGCGGGCCACCATGAATCAACACTGCCAGCGGATACTTCTTGTTTGCATCGAAGTTGTTTGGTTTGACGATAAAACCGTGGATCTTGCGCCCCATCGCGCCGGTCCATTCCACGTCTTCCGCAGGTTTGAGATTGGCGCGGCTCATGAGCTGCTGGTTCACGGACGTTAGCGCAATCAGCCCACTACCATCAGCATTCGCAGAGTAGACTTCCGCCGGCGATGCGATCGAACTCGACGTAAACACAAGCTTCCGTCCATCAGGCGTAACTTTCAGCGCGCCCGCGAAAACATTCGCGACAACTTTCTGCGGCACGCCACCGGCTCTCGGAATTCTGAAGATCGGTTCTTTGCCACGGTCGTTGGCGGTGAAATAGATCTCGTTTCCATCGGGCGAGAGCACGACGTCATCCACTTGCAGATCGAACCGCTTCGTAAGTTCAACGGACGCACCCGTCGCTCGGTCGTACGCCATTAAGCGCCAGCGATCCGCTTCGAAACCCTCTGCGGCCTGAGAGCGATAGATGATCTGTTTGCCGTCCCGTGTGTAGATTGGTCCAACATCGTAACCACGATTTCTTATCGTGATGTTTTTGATCGCGCCGCTGGCAAGGTTCATTACGTAGATGTCGCTGTTGGTGGAAATGGCTTCGACCTTGTCAGGGTTTCGCAGATAAGCGATCTCAGTGGAATCGGGTGAGAAGGCGTAATCGGCACCTGTCGATGCCGCGTACGGCGGCGAATCGAAGTCACCCATCGTGACCTCGCGTGCCGTTCCACCCTTGCTCGAAACTACAAAAACGTGCGTGCGTTTTAGGTCGCGCCACTCGTCCCAATGTTTGTAGAGCAGGCGAGTGACGATATGAGCTTTAACCTTGCTGTTCTCCGCCTGTTCGTCGCGCTTTTTATTGCACTCGTCGTTGTTGCAATCCGGATAAACGTCGGAAGTGAACGCGATCCACTTTCCGTCAGGAGACCACACGGGCGCGGCAGCGCCGGTTGAGATCTTCGTCACTTGCTCCTTGTTGTCGCCGTCTGCCTCCATCACCCAAACCTGGCTGCCGGTTGTGAAGGCGATCTTTTTGCCATCCGGTGACCATCGCGGCGACGACGATGAACGGTCGCCGCTGGTCAACTGCTTCACGTCGCCGCCATCGATTGAAGTGACGTAGATCTGCGTCACGATGCGGTTCGCATCAAAGTTGACGTCGCCGATCGTGAATGCCACGCGACGGCCATCCGGCGATACTTGCGGGTCACCGACGCGCCGAACTTTCAACAGATCTTCGATCGTGTAGGTGCGCGTTTGCGCGGCGGCGAGCGAGCTCAAAACCAGCAACAAAACAGGGACGAAAACAACGAAACGCTTCATGGTCTTCCTCAGCAAAATGGATTTTTTGAACCAATTGGGAAAGCGTGAGTATTATTGCACAGATAATGATCCGCCGCCTCATAGTCGCCATCGTCAGGCTCGCACTCAGGATCTATTTTCAGCGCATCGAAGTGACCGGTCTGGAGCACGTCCCGCGCGAAACGCCGGTGATCTTTGTGCTTAATCATCCGAATGCTCTGGTGGATCCGGTCTTTTTGCTTTGTCTTGCGCCACGCCGCGTTTCGTTTCTCGCGAAGGCCCCACTTTTTCACATGCCGGTCATTGGTTACCTCGTGAAGGCTCTTGATTCCTTGCCGGTTTATCGACGGCAGGACGAAGGTCAGGACGTGACGAAGAATCAGGAGACGTTTGTAGCCGCGCGCAAACTGCTGGCGAAGGGCGGAACGATTGGAATCTGTCCCGAAGGGGTATCGCACGACGAACCCGGACTGCGGCCCATCAAAACCGGCGCTGCACGTATCTCACTGGCGGCTGTTTCGACCGGTGAGGTTAGCGGGCTGAAGATCGTTCCGGCCGGGCTCTACTACACGTCGAAAACGAGTTTTCGCAGTTCCGCATTGCTCTACTTCGGAGCTCCGTTGAACGTCATTCCCGTGAAGCTCGAAGCTGACGGCAGTCCACCGCGTGATGCTGTGCGGCAACTCTCGAATCAGATCGAGCGCGCGTTGCGGGCAGTTATTCTCGACGCACGGCACGAAGAAGCGCTTCAGACAATCGCCCGCGCTGAACGAATCTTCTCTTCAGCAGCGAACGACGGGGACGACAGCTTGAAGGACGAGTTAAGACTGCAACAGCGCTTCGTAAAGGCGTACTCGATTCTCGAGGGACGACAACCCGAACGCTTGCGACGACTCGAACAGCGCATGGTTCGCTTCGAAGAGGAGTTGAACCAGGCGGGAGTAGACGCAGAGGAACTCTCGCCGCCATCGTCAACGTGGAACGTGTTCGTCGCTATTGTGAAGCGTTCGCTGCTGTTTTTGTTGATGCTAGGACCGGCGGCTCTGGGAACCGTTGCGCATTATCCCGCCTACCGTCTCGGAGGTTATCTCGCGACGAAGTTGTCGCGCGACTCCGAAGATATTATTTCAACAATCAAGATCATTTCGGCGATGTTGTTGTTTCCGCTTACGTGGGCGGTTCTGGCTGGGATCGGGTATGCGCTGTTTGGTTGGTGGGCCGCAGTACTGGCTTTGTTGATCGTTCCGCTTTGTGGTTACGTCGCGATCATTTTCTTTGAAGAACTAGACAAATCGATCGCGGGTATACGTGTGCTCACCTTCTTTCTGGTGAGACGACGTTTCTTCGTGCGACTGCTGGCGGAGCGTAAGGCGATAAGGAACGAGATTATCTCACTGGGCAAAGAGAGTCCGATTGCGAGCGAGTAGGGGTCAACTAATCAGCCACTGCTGGAAAACGGGGGATTCTTGAACGCGAGAGGGAAAAGCTCATTTCTTGCGCGACTTACTCTTTGAAGACTTCGCCGACTTGGTCGTCTTCCGCTTCGTGGTCCCACCTCTGCTAACAGATCGTCCTCTGCGACCTTCACTGCGCAACTTGCCGGCGTCCATTAGTTGCTCATAAGCACCGCGAACAACATTGCGCGCGACCTTGAGTGACTCGGCGAGTTCACGTTCGCTCGGAAGAAACGTTCCCACCGCCAACGTTCCCGCCTCAATGAGATTGTCGAGTTGTTCGCGAATCTGCCGAGTCATCGACTCCGGCCGTTTTCGATTGACACGAACATTCAGTTTCGTGGCCACTGTTTTGGCTCCCTTCAAAATGATCCTCGTTGTGGGGGTTCGAGTGGATTCTAACACCGCCTCTGCGAGTGTCAAACACTTTTCCCGCCGGTATGAAAAGGTTAGACCACCGTGAGATTGTTGTGATAGTGCGACTAGCGTTGGACCGAGATTAGGCCATGCTTGCGAAGGATCTCCAGCGTGCGGTCCAACGGCAAGGCCTCGACCGTGTGGCCCTTACCGGTGATGGTGGTGGCCCTGAAAAGTGAGTTGTAAATGGCTTCTTCGGTTGACTCGATCACTGCCAGAAAGAGTGGCGACACGGCATCGTTGCCGAGTGTCTTAAGATTACGCGGCAGATTGCGCTCATTTTGATTCAGCGGGCGCACGCGCACGTCTTCAGCAGTCGAAAAAGCGATCGCGTAGTCACCGCTGCCGTTGCTGCCGGCGGCTCCTGTACGCGCCAGGCCCATCATGGCCCGTGCGGCCATGCGCCGCAGGTTACGGGCATCAACAGGAGCATCAGTAGCAATAACAATGATGATCGATCCGTCAGCGTCAGTGTCTTTGCGCGGTTGGTTCCGTGCCGACTGTTTGAGATCGTCGCGCAGGTAATAACGGTCTAGTTCCACGCCGACCGGCGCGCCGTTGATCGTCAAAACGCCGCCGAAATTCGTTTGAACAAGCACGCCAACCGTGTATCCACCAAGCCTTTGAGGCAGTTTTCGCGACGCTGTCCCGATGCCGCCTTTAAAGCCGAAAGCTACCGTTCCAGTTCCGGCGCCGACCGAACCTTCCGCGACAGCGCCGTTCTTCGCGCCTTTAATGGCCGCTAGCACGTCGTCGCGGGTGACGTGACGTCCTCGTATGTCGTTGAGATAACCATCGTTAGTTTCAGCAACCAACGGATTGATGGATTGCACGTCCTCATTTCCGGGAAGTGAGAGCATGTAGTCGAGCAGGTAATCCGCGACGCGCGGAACGCTGAGCGTCGAAGTAAGCAGGATGGGAGTTTCGATCTCGCCGAGTTCGTTTACTTGTGTCGAGCCGGCGAGTTTACCAAAGCCGTTGCCGACGAAGACCGCGCCAGGCACCTTTTCGCGAAACAGGTTGCCGCCGTGAGGAAGAATTGCGGTGACACCGGTGCGGACGTTGTCGCCGCGAATCACGGTGGTGTGGCCCACGAGAACGCCGTTGACGTCTGTGATCGCGTTAAGTGGACCAGTAGGAAGCACTCCGACCTTAAGGCCGACGTCACGAGTGCGTGGTCTGTTCTGACTTTGGGCCGAGAGTCCGACAAGCATAATGAGACTGAAGATGATCAGCGGTTTCATCTGATAGATGCGGGTGAAATGGATCGGCGAAGTGGTTCGACCGGCAGTTGTGCATCGAGCCAAGCGTTCCAACCGCCGATGAGTGCCCGTGCTTTGGTCCATCCCGCTTGTCGAAGTTCCTGCGCCACCCGGGCGCTGGTAGCTTCGTTTGGTCAAGCGCAGTAGGCGATGAGCCACGCGTCCTTTGGTAGTCCGAGTTCGCGCGCCTGTTCAGCGACGTGCTCAGGCGGCATACGAATAGCTCCCTGGACCATTGATTCACTCGTTTCGAGACTGCGTTCGGTGCGTACGTCGAGAATAATCACCTTCTCGCCCAGTTTTTGCAGCCGGTCGAACTCTTCAAGTGTGATTGTCTGGGCGCGTGGTTCTGTTCCCAAGTCGCTGACCGCCGACGCGATCACAGCGGGCTTCGCGGGCTCGGTCGTTGTGAGCTGCGTAAGCACGGGTTCGGGAAGTTGAGCTTCAGGTAGCGACTCTTCTTTCTTCTCCGGTTTGCAGAACCGCGCGAGTAACATTGGCCACCCGCCATGGATGACAACCGACAACAACACAACCAATGAGGAAACGGCAAACAAACGGTCGCTGCCCGGCAGACCAGCAAACACTGGTAACAGAACCAGCAACAGCGAACTCAGTCCACTTGGTCCAAACCAGGCGATCAATAAACGTCCACGTCGATCGACGTTCGAGCGAAGCAGGGAAAGCAGATAAACCGGGATCCGGATCAGCATCGCAAACACCACGAAGATTATCGTCGGCCAGTTCAGGCCATTGAACCCGGTCCAGATCAACGAACTGCCAAAGATCACAAACGTGAAGAGCAGCAGCATTTCGGCAGTCACGCTGCCGTACTCGATAAAACAGTCGCACAGTTCGACGTCCAGTGCCGCGATCGTCAAACCCGCGGCGAACGCGGCGAGGAACCCGCTTCCGTGAACTGCTTCCGCGGCAGCGTAAGCTGAAAACGCCACGCCGAGTGAGTACAACGATTCGTAATCACGTCGGACGCCGGTGCGTTTGCGAACCAGATCGAGCGCGGCCACAGCGACTAAACCGATTGCTATGCCGGCGCCGGGTCCAAGAATGAAGAGGCCGAGTCCCAATTTCGCAAGGCCGCCCGCCGTAACGTCGAAGTGGCCGGTGAAGGCGATTGCGATGACGACGATCGGCAAGAGAACAACGTCGTTGAGTCCGCTTTCGAGTTGCAGCGCCTGGCGTGCTTCGACTGGCAGGTCACGCCGGCGTAACAGTCCGCGAAGCAGAACGGGATCAGTGGAAGCGAGAGCCGCACCGAGAATCGCGGCGTATGCGGGCGGCACTTTAAGTAGCCACCAGGCGGCGACAGCGGTGAGCGCGGCGCACAAGAGGGTTCCCGGCCCGAGCATTCGGAAGGCAAGGCCGCTCTGCCGTCGTGCGTCGCGAGTGTTAAGACTTACAGCGTCAGTGAATAGGACGAGCGCCAAACTCAAAGTCGCGACGACGCGCAATACCGGCGAATCCAAGCTCATGTCGAAGACGGCGAGGCCTGCTGGTCCCAGAGCAGCGCCGATCGCGATGAACACCGCGACTTGCGGCAGTCCGCTGCGATCGATCAGGCCCGAGAGCAGGGCAGAGACGACAATGACGATGCCGATTAAAGCTAAACCTGTAACTAAATATTGCCCATCCATTGTCAGTAACCTGTGGCCCACAATGGTAACTGTTTTAACCACGGATTTACACAGACGGCACAGATAGGGGTTTAACTCTGTGTGGATCTGTGTCAATCTGTCGCGAACTCATGGCCGATCCTCAATTAAAGGAAGAAAACAACGACACCGCTACGCGATCCCCGTCCGGCGCCGATTTAGTACTGCTGCTTCTGCTCATCATGGGAGGGTTTGGTATTTGGGCACTTGTTGACCGCGGCGTTACGTACACGCTTCGCAGTCGGGAGCCGAACGAGCAGAAGATCATGGACGCCCACAATGTAACCAAACAGAAAGCGGAACTCACTGAGAAACAGAACGAGATTGCCGAAGTCGATAAGTATCGCAACGCCGCGCTGCTCGAACACATGCGACACACTGCAACAGTCGAATCGTTTGTTGCTTTCTATCCTGAGTTGAGAAACCCGTCTCCGTCTAACGCGCCGCCGCCGGAAGCAGTCAAGGGCTACCTAGAAGCAAATAGACAAGCCCTGGCAGCAAGCACGCTCGTTGCCGAGCTCGAAAGGCGCCGGGACGACTTGAAGCAACAAGCGATAACTTTGAACACTAGTTTGGAAAGCAACAAACAAGCTGCGGACTCCCAGTTTCGCTCTGCGACATCGTGGTATCTCATCATTAAACGAACAGCCACGTTCGTTATCACGCTGGTAATCGTGGGCTTTCTGTTGCGGCTTGTATGGTGGATCCTTCGGCGGTTTGCGGGAAACCGGAGACTATCAACGCCGCAAGGTTTCCGTCCTCTTGTGCTTGGCCTCGGAGCACTCGTGGTGTTGTTCGCTTACGATCAGTTCGGTTACGCGGGCGCGGCCCTGATCGGCATTCTGATTTTGCTAGTGGTGTTACGAAGAATCAAGTGGCCCAGGAAAGCTAATGTAATGGCGAAATGACCGCGAACTCTACCCCAAACAATAAATCCTCGCGCGCGATTGATGAGCCATTGACTCAGCCCGGAAACGACGTGCTCGACATGGACCGGCATGCGAAGGCCTTGGCGGACTACATCAAGCAAAACCACAAACTGCCGTTCACAGTCGGCATCTTCGGTGAATGGGGCGAAGGAAAGACGACGATGGTCAACTTCCTTAAGCTCCATCTCACGCCAAAGCTCGAGGGACCACCATCGCCATTTTACTTCGTCTCGTTCTCAGCGTGGCCTTACACCACTTCCGAAAAACTCTGGCGCGCTTTGATTCTCGAGATCGCCAAAGTGCTCTATGGCGTCGATCCAAAAACTCTTGAGACCGAACAACCGCGCCAGCCGCCCAAGAGTCGCCCCGACATGATCGGCAGGTTCACCGAGTTTCTCCACGGCGATCTCTTCCGCGCAAAGACGCCGCCACGCGAACTGAGCGATTACGAGAAGTTAGTGGCGGACCTCGACCGCACTGACTACGGGAAGATCAGTAAACGCCGACCTGGTGAATCGCTGGACGAGGATGCGGTGATGTCCGCAGTCGTTAGCGGAGCGCTGTCGGTGTTGGGAACGGTCTCACCGCTGGCGGCTGGTATTCGTGCCCTCATCGGAGGGGAGCCGAAACTGAGTTCAGAGCAAGAAGCCGAAGCAAATGTAGAAGAAGCAGCGAACGAGGAGGTCCAGGCACTGCCACGCTTCCAGAGACTCTTTCGGAAGCTGCTCGAAACAAAGATCGGCAAGGCTCCCGTGTACGTTTTCATTGATGATCTCGACCGCGCTCAACCTGACGTCGCGTTGGACATCATGGAGTCGATTCGTATCGCGTTATCTGAAGGCGACTGCATTTACATTATCGCCGTTGACGAACGGTTAATCGCTCAGGGACTGCGTTTGCGATATCGCGAACTGTTTGCCGAAGACAAAGAGGCGACGATTGCGTCGAAGGGTCAGGAATACCTGGAAAAGATCATTCAGTTTCGCACTCGTGTACCGCCGCGCACGCCGGAACAAACACAACGCCTGATCGCGGCGGAGTTTCCTCACTGGACTCCCGCTGGCGACATAATTCAAAGCATCGTCGGGAACAATCCTCGTCGCGTCAAACAGTACTGCCAGCGTTTGAGTTTCCAGAACATGATCGGGTCAACGACCTTCATGCTTGGCTCAACTCCTGAAGTTGAGGAGGAGGAGCAGCAGACTTCTAAGTCGAAAACTGAGACGGCTACAAAGCGATCCGTCGATGTAAACGTAAGCACGCCCACGCCCTAGATGGAACCACCGACGACACCCACCGAGATCAAGCAGACCATCGACTGGCT
>DASZDV010000229.1:0-1813 GCA_035941575.1 Pyrinomonadaceae bacterium | reverse complement strand
ACAAGTTAATTTGCTGTCCCGTCTTCACGGATTCGTAAACTCCTGCAACCAACTCAACCGACTTAAGCCCGTCGTGTGCCGAAACTGCGGGCGGAAGTCCACCCACGATCGAATCCACAAACGCGCGATCCTCCTGCGCATAACCCCACTTGTCTTCTTTCGAAAGCTGATGCATCGAACGTTCGACATGCCGACCTTCCAAACCGTCGCTGTAGGTCAGGCTCTCCATTTCCCGCGTAACGATGGTCGCGTGATGACAAAAGACTTCGACCCGCTCGAACGGGAACAGCCAACCGGCATCGGCCGACGAGGCGAGGGTCGCGTGCATTCCGTTTTCAAAAGTCAGTAACACAGAAAAGTCGTCCGTCTCGGCGTACTCGTGCGACGAGCCAATCGCCTGCACCGTCTTCACCTCGCCAAACAGAAATCGCATCATGTCGAACATGTGAATTGTAGTCTCGAACAGAAAGCCGCCCGTGATTTTCGGATTGCCGGTCCATTCGGGATTCAGCAGTTCGCCGCGATTCATCTTCACGTGCGCCGAATGCGCCCGGTGCGTTTCGGAAAGCATGCGTTTCAGCTCGGCATATACGGGCGCGAAGCGGCGATTGTGCCCGACCTGGAAAACCCGGTCGCTCTTTTCCGCGATGCTTACGATCCGCAGCGCATCCGAAACGCTGGTAGCCATCGGTTTCTCGCAAAAGACGTGCTTGCGCTCCTCAGCGGCGAGAATCGCCAGTTCCGTGTGCTTGGTGTTTGGCGTGGTGATGTAAATTGCGTCGCAGATGGCCAGGACTTCCGCCACGCTGTGCGCGACGTCAGCGCCGATTGTGCGCGCGAGTTTCTTCGCGCGTTTCTTCAGGACATCATGTACGGCCGCCACCTCGACGCGTTCATCGCGCGCCAGAATCGACGCATGCACACCCGCGATGTAGCCGGCGCCGAGAAAACCTATTTTGATCTTGGCCATAAGAATATATCCGCAGATTTCACAGATTTCACAGATAAGAATGAGTCAGTTACGAGGCACTTTTGGTCGAAGTCAACATTGAAGGCCAAGTTCCACGTCGAACATAACAGTTTTGTTCTCTTAACCGATTTGCATTCCTATCTGTGTAATCTGCGTAATCTGTGGATTAGGTCAGTACCTTCTCCATCGCTGCTTTTGCTTCACGCGCCAGCTCAAAAGGATCGCGCTCCCAGTATTCAGGACGAAAGATTTCCACACTCGCTACCGCGTCGTAACCAATTCGTTTGAATGCCGCGATCATTTCTTTGAGCGGCAAAATTCCCAGACCCGGCAACAGGCGATGCGCATCGGTAAGCTGGTCAAGCGGCAGGTTTTCGGCGTCGTTGATATGAAAGATGAACACTCGTTTCGGATCAAGCGCCTCAATCATCTTTGTGGTCGAGCCGCCCGCGTAAAAGTGAAAACTATCGATCACCAGGCCGATATTGCGGCGATTGGTGTTCACAACGATCTCGTCGGCCAGGGTGAGCGTTTGCACACTGCAATCCTTTTGGCCGAGGAACTCGAACGCCAGCGAGATGCCGTGGCGTTCGCCTATGGAAGCCAACTCTCTGAGCACGCGCACGGACTCTTCGATTACTTCATAGCTGCTCAAACCAGCGGGCGGGATCTTGCCCGGAACGAGCACGATGTACGGACACTTAATCGTCTCGGCCATCGCACATAGCTCTTCACATTCAGCCTTGATTTTCGCGTAAGCAGCAGCTTCTCTGAACGTGATGTGTTCGATTGAATTGATGCTAAGCGGTTTTACGCCGGCTTCGTCGAATAGCTTTTTCAAGT
>DASZDV010000228.1:0-5358 GCA_035941575.1 Pyrinomonadaceae bacterium | reverse complement strand
AGCTCACCGGAACAGTTTTTCTCACCAACGGTTACTGGCACCTGGCACGCGCCAACAGCGCTCCAAGTCCCGGTGGCCAAATCGCTTACAAGTTCACGCGGCAAGTGACGTTGAAAGAAACGACTCTGTTTGGACCACATCAGCGAAACACGGCATTTAAGTTCTGGCGTTTTCTGAGCGACACGATCGTCGAGCGCAAAAACGAAAAACTCACTTTCGCCTTCGAATACATTTTTTCAACTGAGAAGGTCGATGCGCCGGGCAAGCCTCGCGCCTTGATGATGTCGTGGCAACTGCCGGCGCGTTGGACGCTGAACGGTCGATGGAGTCTTTCATTCCGGCCCGAGGTGTTCTGGGACCGCGACGGAAGGTGGACTTTAGCGAGGCAGACGGTCAAGGCATTTACGTCAACAATTGAATATCGCGTTCCGTACCGTTGGACCACGTCGATCTTTCGCCTGGAGCATCGCTTCGACGATTCCCGTGGACCAGACGGCGGATTCTTTCGCGGAGCTGAACTGAGTCCTGGAGTGGTGGGTTTAACGCCAAGTCAGCACCTCCTGATATTCGCAACCATATTTACGTTTGATTCGCCGGTGCCCAAATGATGAGACTCGAAATTAAAAACCGGTGGAGGCTGTTCTGCGCGGACATGGGTCTGCTGGTTTCAGTTTGTATTGCGCGGTTCATCGTGTGGCGCACGCTTCGAGGCGAGAAGGTTGAGAAAGTGAAATGCCAGATCTGGTTTTTCTAGGAGTAACGGTGGTCTTTTTTCTGATTGCGATTGGTTATGTGCGGGCGTGTGCGAGGTTGCGATGAGTCTGGAAACATTGGTGAGTCTGGTGCTGTCTACCTTCTTACTCGTCTATCTCGCTTACGCGTTGTTGCGGCCGGAGAAGTTTTGACGTGACGTTCAATGGTTGGTTACAAATCGCACTCTTTTTCGCGGTAATACTTGTACTCACCAAACCCCTCGGCCTCTTTATGGCCCATGTCTTCAATCGCGAAAAGACGTTTTTGGATCCCCTGCTTAGACCGGTTGAGCGGCTGATTTACAAGCTGGCACGCATAGACGAAAACCGGGAGATGCACTGGACCGAATACGCCGTCACGATGCTGCTCTTCAGCGCAGCGTCGATGATCTGCTTGTATTTACTGCAACGGCTCCAGGGTTTTCTGCCTTTCAATCCGCACCAGTTACCCGGCGTAGATTCGAGAGGTTTCACAGCGTTAGCGTTCAACACCGCAGCCTCATTCATCACAAATACAAACTGGCAGTCGTACGTGCCCGAGACGACGATGAGTTACCTGACTCAAATGGCCGGTCTGACTCACCAAAACTTTGTCTCCGCTGCGGTCGGCATTGCGCTGGCGATCGCGTTCATCCGCGGTATTTCACGTCGCGAGATGCAATCGATCGGAAACTTCTGGGTTGACATGACACGCGCGGCGCTATGGGTTTGTTTGCCGTTCTGTCTGGTTGGCGCGCTGGTTCTGGTTGCCGGTGGTGTGCCACAAAATCTGCGCGCGTATGACAAAGCTGAACTAGTAGATCAAGCCAACTCAAACTTCACGCAACAAACCATCGCGCAGGGACCAGTCGCTTCACAGGAAGCTATTAAACAATGGGGCACTAACGGCGGCGGCTTCTTCAACGCGAACAGCGCCCATCCATTCGAGAACCCCACGCCCTTCACAAACTTTCTCGAAATGATCGGAATCTTTGCTGTCTCCGCAGGACTGACCTACACGCTCGGACGAATGACTGGTTCGCAGAAGCACGGTTGGGCCGTGTTCGCAGCGATGTCCATGTTGTTCTGCGCCGGGATCTTGGTTTCGTACTGGGCGGAAACAAAAGGAAATCCATTGCTGACTGGCGTGGACCAACGGGTCAGCGCGGCGCAGTCGGGCGGCAACATGGAAGGAAAAGAGGTGCGATTCGGAATCGCCAACACAACGCTGTGGGCCACGATCACCACCGACGCTTCCTGTGGCGCCGTGAATGGGATGCACGACAGTTTCACACCGCTCGGCGGACTGATCCCCCTCGCGAATATTATGCTCGGTGAAGTTGTTTTTGGCGGCGTGGGCGCGGGGATGTACGGCATTCTGATCTACATCGTGCTCACAGTTTTCATTGCCGGACTGATGGTCGGGCGCACGCCCGAGTATTTGGGAAAGAAGATCGAGTCGTACGACGTGAAGATGGCGATGCTCGTGGTGCTCGTCTTTCCGCTCACGATCCTCTTGCTGGCCGCTTTCTCGTCGGTGTCCCCAGGCTTCGGCACTTCACAACTCAACAATGCAGGGCCGCACGGTTTGTCGGAAATTCTTTATGCATTCACGTCCGGCACCGGCAACAACGGGTCTGCCTTCGCCGGTATCTCGGCGAACACCTTCTGGTACAACACCACGATCGGCCTCGCTATGTTGGTCGGACGCTTCTTCATGATCGTTCCGATGCTGGCAATCGCGGGAAATCTTGCCGGGAAGAAGATCGTTCCGCCCTCGTTGGGGACGTTTCCTGTCACCACGCCTTTGTTTACGACGCTGCTTGTGAGCGTGATCGTGATTGTTGGTGCACTCACATTCTTTCCCGCCTTAAGTCTTGGACCAATTGTCGAGCATTTATTGATGAATGCAGGAACGACGTTTTGAAGTATGACGAAGCAAACGGCTAAACGACCAATCTGGAACACGAAGATCGTTAAGCGAGCGATTCTTGACGCTTTCATCAAGCTCAACCCCCGCAAGATGATGGGAAATCCGGTGATGTTTGTGGTGGAGGTAGGCAGCGTCTTGGCGACCTTACAGATGATTCGTGGCGCGCACACAGCATTTGAAGTGCAGATCACGCTCTGGCTGTGGTTTACGGTGCTGTTTGCAAACTTCGCCGAGGCAATGGCTGAAGGACGCGGTAAGGCGCAAGCTGACAACTTGCGGAAAGCGAAAACGGAAACCATCGCTCATCGCGTTGTTTCAGAGTTCGTCACTGAAGATGTGCCCGCGCCGCAACTTCGCAAGAACGATCTGGTGATCGTTTCTGCGGGCGAGTTCATTCCCGGCGACGGCGAGATCGTGCAAGGCGTTGCGTCGGTTGATGAGTCGGCAATCACAGGCGAGAGCGCACCGGTAATTCGAGAGGCGGGCGGCGATCGTTCGGCAGTCACGGGGGGCACTCGCGTGCTTTCGGATCAGATCAAAGTCAGGATCACTTCAAACCCGGGCGAGACGTTTATCGATCGCATGATTGCACTCGTCGAAGGCGCTTCGCGGCAAAAGACGCCAAACGAGATCGCTCTAAACATCCTGCTCGCTGGCCTGACAATCATTTTTCTGCTTGCTGTTGTCACGCTGCAACCGTTCGCGATTTATTCCAACGCGCGGCAAACGATCTTCGTGCTCGTGTCATTGCTCGTTTGCCTCATACCAACAACCATCGGTGGACTGTTGTCAGCCATCGGCATCGCCGGTATGGACCGGCTGATTCAACACAACGTGTTGGCAATGTCCGGGCGCGCTGTTGAAGCGGCGGGTGACGTCAACACGCTACTGCTCGACAAAACCGGAACCATCACGCTCGGTAACCGCCAGGCGACCGCGTTCATTCCGCTGCCGGGAGTTGCGGAGTCTGAGTTGGCCGAAGCAGCGCAACTGTCGTCGCTCGCGGATGAAACGCCCGAAGGCCGTTCGATAGTTGTGCTGGCAAAGGAAAAATACGGCTTGCGAGGGCGCGAGTTGAGGCCGCACGGCGCTACGTTTGTGCCTTTTACGGCGCAAACGCGCATGTCGGGTGTCGACTTCGATAGTCGAGAAATTCGCAAAGGTGCTGCGGATGCGATTCAGAAGTATCTGGGCCATAACGGCAGTTACCTGACGAGCGATCTCAACACGATCGTCGAACGCATTTCGCGCAACGGTGGTACGCCGCTGGTCGTAGCCGAAGATCATCTGCCACTCGGAGTTATCGAGCTGAAGGACGTGATCAAGGGCGGGATGGTCGAACGCTTCAAGCAGATGCGGCAGATGGGAATCAGGACCGTGATGATCACGGGTGACAACCCACTCACGGCCGCAACAATCGCTCGCGAAGCCGGCGTCGACGACTTCCTCGCTCAAGCCACGCCCGAAGACAAGATGGCGCTGATCAAACGCGAACAGCAAGGCGGCAAGCTGGTGGCAATGACGGGCGACGGTACCAATGACGCGCCGGCGTTGGCCCAGGCTGATGTTGGCGTCGCGATGAACACCGGCACGCAGGCAGCGAAAGAGGCCGGCAACATGGTCGACCTCGATTCCAACCCGACGAAGCTGATCGAGATCGTGGAGATCGGCAAACAGTTACTAATGACTCGTGGCGCGCTCACCACATTTTCGATTGCTAATGACGTCGCGAAGTACTTCGCGATTATTCCAGCGATGTTTGCCGGCGCGTTTCCGGTCCTGAATGCGCTGAACGTGATGGGACTGCGCACGCCGCAGTCAGCGATTCTTTCGGCGGTGATCTTTAACGCTTTGATCATAGTCGCGTTGATTCCGCTCGCGTTGAGGGGCGTGAAGTATCGTGCGCTGAGCGCTGCTTCGTTGTTGCGGCGGAATCTGTTGATTTATGGACTCGGCGGAATCGTGGCGCCGTTTATCGGCATAAAGGTGATCGACGTAATCATTCACGGGATCGGTCTGGCATGAGGAATCTCTTAACAGCAGTCTTGATGACAATCGTTACCACCGTGTTGTTTGGACTGGCGTATCCGCTGGTGGTTACCGGTTTGGCCCAGGTGATCTTTCCTGAGAATGCGAACGGCCAACTCATTAGGCGTGCCGATGGAGCTGTGATTGGTTCGCGTCTGATTGGCCAGCGGTTCGTCTCCCCAGGCTACTTTCGCTCCCGACCGTCGGCGGCAGGTGTTGACGGTTATGACGCTACTGGTTCTTCCGGATCAAATCTTGGACCAACAAATCAGAAGCTCATCGAGCGCGTCAGGGAAGAGGTGACGAAGTTACAAGCGGAGAACCCGGGCAAACCGGTTCCTGTTGATCTGGCTACGACTTCAGCGTCTGGACTTGATCCCCATATCTCTCCGGCCGCCGCTGAGTTTCAAGTGCCGCGCGTGGCGCGCGAACGCGGTGTGGGTGAAGACGAGTTGCGCCGGTTGGTAAGCGAACACACGGAAGGGAGACAGTTTGGTTTTCTCGGCGAGCCGAGAGTGAATGTGCTGGAGCTCAATCTAGCCCTTGACGAAAGGTATCCGATGAGAAAGTGAACTCCAACGGCAACCGACATTCCGCCGAATCACTGCTCGCGCGAATCAAAGAGCGCGAGAGGCCACGACTGCGCGTTTACATCGGAGCCGCGCC
>DASZDV010000227.1:0-11462 GCA_035941575.1 Pyrinomonadaceae bacterium | reverse complement strand
CCGGTTTTTATGCGAGTGTTTGCGCAACGTCACGCCGTCGATGTATTCCGTGGCGAGAAAGTTCAGTCCGGCTACTTCACCGAACTCGAAGATTGTGACGATGTTAGGCTGGTTGAGCGACGAAGCGACTTTTGCTTCCTGACTAAAACGTTGCATGCGACGTTTGTCCGCCGCGATATCCGGAGAAATCACTTTCAACGCGACGGTTCGTTCCAGCCGGGAATCCTTCGCCAGGTAGACTTCACCCATGCCACCAGTGCCGAGTCTGTCCAGGATCGTGTAAGAACCAAACTGCTGGCCCTTTTTGAGCCGGCGCGCCTCAGCTTCGGCATCATCAATCAGCAGAGCAGCACCGTCGTCTGCTGCGCAGCCGCCAATGAAATCTTCAGCGCTGGCCTGCTGATGCGAGTCGATCAACTTCTCTACTTCCGCGCGAAGCACGTCGTCGCCCGCACACTGTTCGTTTACATACGCAGCACGCGCTTCGTTATCTAGCGCGATCGCCGAATTAAAGATCTGACTGATTTGTTGCCAGCGTTCGCGGTTCAATTGGGGGAACTCTCGGTCAGTTGGTTATAGAGCCAGGCGCGAGCCATGTTCCAATCGCGTGTCACAGTGTTTTCGGAAACGTTCAGAACGCCTGCAATCTCTTCGTTGTTCAAGCCGCCGAAATATCTGAGTTCCACGACCTGGCTACGACGCGGATCGATCTCGGCGAGACTCTTGAGTGCCTCGTCGAGCCGCACCATTTCAACACCCACACCGGGAGCGACCGTCGCCGCTTCCTCCAGCGACACCTGTTTCGCGCCACCGCCACGTTTCGCGTAAGCGTGACGGCGCGCATGATCGATCAAAATGCGTCGCATAATTTGTGCGGAGATCGCAAAGAAGTGAGAACGGTTGGCCCAATGGACGTTCTTCTGGTCGACGAGACGAACGTAAGCTTCGTTGATAAGGGCGGTTGTCTGGAGCGTGTGACCTTTTCGTTCCCGGCTCATGTAGCGGCGAGCGAGCCGGTGCAGTTCGTCGTAGACCAGCGGATACAACTGGTCGAGTGCGGACTGATTCCCATCGCTCCACTCAGCGAGTAGTTCCGTGATTTCGTGCTGCTTCGGTAATCGTCTCAATCCGTGGCTAATGTCATGCCTTGAACCGCTCGATCTCGCCCGGTTTGCGCAACATCTTGTTCACTTCGCCGACGTGCAGTTCTTCTTCTGCAATCATGCGCCGGGCATAGTCTTCGAGCAAGACCGAACGATCGCGCACCAGTTCGTACAGTTGTTTGTAGAGCGCGAGTCCTTCATTCTCAGCCTTCAGTGATTCAGTGAGAATGTCGCTGATTCCATGTTGATGTGTTTCGAGCAAGGCGCCAATCTTCAGCGACGGATGTTCGCCGAAGTGAGTGACGAGTTCTCCGGCCTCGTTCGCGTGCGACAAACAGGTCGTCGCTTCGTTCCGCAGCCAACTAACGATCGGGATGCGGTTGTGACCAAAAATCATCAGCGAATAGTGAGTGTAACGAACGACGCCCGCTAGTTCGGCTTCCAAAATCTGGTTCAGAAGTTTTACCGCTGTCGTTTTATCGAAATCTTCAGCCATAGTCCTCCTTAAAACCTCAACGACAGGCAACTGAGCCCGCCATCCATCTTCTGAAACTCTGACATGTCTAACAAAATGATCTCGTAGCCGAGGCCTTCCAACTGTAGCTGCAAACCTGAAAAGCCGGACGCGATTAGAACTCGGTCGTTTATCAACAAACAGTTGGCGCCGTACGCCTCGGCCTTGTCAATCCCAACCAGGTTATAGTTGGAAAGCTCTCCAAAATCTCTCAGCTCGTCAATTACGAGCAAGCGATTGCCGCCGAGATAAGCCAGACCGCTCTTTAAGTGCAGGATATTACTCAGGCGGCGGATGTCGATCAAAGTCGGACGGTATCCAAACTCCTCAAGAAACCCGGCAAGCTGTTCTGCTCCTGCTTCGTTCGTGCGGCGCGAGATGCCGATAAAGAACGTGTTGCCGCCTTCGCCAATATCGCCTGCTTCGCAAACATCGCCGCCATCAACTGTTCCCGGCTCCCTTATTCGACAAATACGATCAAAGTCTCTCCGCAGAACAGCTTCGATCGCGCCGACCTCCCCCAAGCGGCTCAACGCGCCGGGCCGCGCGATCACTGCGCCGTTTTCAGTTAACACAGCCGTGTCTTCAACGAACGTTGAATCCGGATAACGTTCGTCAGCATTCAGACGCGTCAGAGTTAAGCCGCACTCTTCGAGCACTCGGCAGTAAGCCTCGTGCTGCCGCAACGCGAGTTCGTAATCAGGCTTTCCCAAATCAACATTGGTCAAGCCATCAGCAAAGTTCTCGCTCGGTGGTCTAACAATAGCTCGCGTGAAATTCAATGAACCTTGCCCATCATGCGTTTGATCGCCGGCGTCAGCATCGCCAGGAGCACGGCCGACACAAGCAAACCGATCGAGATGCCTCCGTAGAGTTTTGTCAGTCGCCACGGATCGTTAGTCACGAAGAATCCCGACAAGTAACCGGCGAGCTTGTTGCCAAGCGAAGCTGCCAGGAACCAAACACCCATCATGATGCCGACAAGTTTCGGCGGCGACAACTTGGTTACCGTGCTCAGACCAACCGGACTCAAGCACATCTCACCACATACCTCGAGAAAGTAAAGACCAACCAACCACCAGAAGCTAACCTTGCCTTGTGCCGTCAACATCGCGGCCGGAACGATCAGCATGTACGCCAGACCAATCAGGATCAATCCGAACGTAAACTTCATCGGACTCGAAGGCTGTCGATCTCTTAAGCGGATCCAAAGCGTCGCAAACAGCGGCGTCAGCATGATGACAAACAGCGGCGTCAACGATTGCAGGTAGACCGGTGGAAACGTAGCGCCAAATATCTGTGTGTTCACCAGCCGGTCCGCGAAGAGATTCAGACTCGCGCCTTTCTGCTCGTAAGCCGCCCAGAAAAGAATCGTGAACAGAAAGAAGATGAAGATGACTGCGATACGCTTCCAGTCGTCGCGCGTTAAGGGAGGAGTTCTTTCGATCTTGTCCGCCGTCTTGATCCGCGTTTCAACTTTGTTTCCCACGCGCGCGAGGTACCTCCGGTTTAAGAGGTAGATGATCAACCCCAGAACCATGCCTACACCGGCGGCGCCAAATCCCCAATGCCAACTCTTCAATGGATCGAAGCCCATCGACGCGAGAAAACTCTTGAAAGTCGCAGTCTTGGCGAGGAAACCAACCGCAAGAGGCGCTATGAACGCGCCAAGGTTGATTCCCATGTAAAAGATCGAAAAGCCGCTGTCACGCCGCGGATCGTTCTCGCGATAAAGTCCACCAACCATCACGCTGATGTTTGGTTTCAACAAACCGGTGCCGATCGCAATTAACCCCATTCCCAGATAGAAGAAAGTCATGGAATGGAAGACCATCGAGAAGTGACCGCACGCGATGATCAGTCCACCCAGAAAGACGGCGGTTCGGGCGCCAGTGACGTAATCGGCGAACAGACCACCGGGTATGGCGGTTATGTAAACGGCCATTGTGTAGGTGCCATAGATTGAAGAAGCATGCTTGACGTCGAAACCCAGACCGCCCTGTGCAGCAGTCGACGTCATGTAGAGAATGAGAATCGAGCGCATGCCGTAGTAACTGAAACGCTCCCACAACTCGGTGAAGAACAACGTGCCGAGTCCGCGTGGATGTCCGGCAAAATCGGGCGATTTCGTAAGGTTCGCTTCTTCCAGTTCGGTGACGGGCAAGGGCTTTTCGTTGATCATAGGTGCGCGGCACTATATCTCGCGCAGCCGGAAAACTTCAAACGAGATTTAGGCATCTATCCTTCAACAGTCGCGCCAATAAAGTCCGCTCTCCCTGATCCGTTCGTCAATCCGTGTTATGAAGAACCCACTTCTGTTGCTACTGGTCTTCGTCGGCATCTTATCTGTTCCTCTAAGTATTACTGCGCAGTCAGGTCGTAACCGGCCGACAAAAACCGAAACAGAATCCAAACCCCAGAAGACCGACAACGCCGATACAGGCGTCTCCGAATCGAAGATCGGCCCGGCAGGCGAAACGGTCGAAGGCGATGTGATTAGAACCGACACATCGCTGGTAACACTTCCCGTAACAGTGCTCGATCGAACGGGACGTTACGTCCCACTGCTGCGTCGCGAGAACTTCCGTATTTTCGAAAACGGAGTCGAACAAAAGCTCGCTTACTTCGCGACAACCGACTCGCCATTCACGGTCGTGCTACTCATCGATACGAGCGGTTCGACGCAGTTTCGTCTTGCCGATATTCAGGACGCCGCAATCAATTTCGTCAGTAAGCTGAAAGATAACGATAGCGTGATGGTGATGTCTTTCGACGATCGCATCGACGTCAAATGCAAAGCGACCACGGATCGCAACGAAATCAGACGCGCGATCAAGCGCACGGGCACAGGCGGAGGAACGCGGCTTTACGACGCCGTCGAAGACATTCTGAAGAAACAACTCAACACGATTACCGGACGCAAGGCTGTAGTGTTGTTTACTGACGGTGTTGATACAACCAGCCGGCGTGCTTCGTACGACAGCACGATTCGTTTGGCGGAGGAGTCGGACGCGCCGATCTATTCCGTGGATTACGACACTTCGGGCTACGCGACAGTAATGAGCGGCAGCGGAATACCTTTGCCTGGTGGCCGCGGAACGATCCTGGGTTTACCGTTACCGGGTCCGGGAATTCCCGGCGGCGCTGGCGGTGGTGCTACACGAGGTGATTACAGGCGAGCCGTCGCCTATCTCCATGCATTGTCAGACGCGACGGGCGGACGGTTCTACAGTGGCGATTCATTGTTCGGCATCGGTCAGGCGTTCACATGGATCGCGGAAGAACTCGGGCGGCAATATAGTTTGGGTTATTACCCGCGCGTCGCCGGAAAAAACGGCGAGAGACGGCAGATCAAAGTTCGAGTCACAGAGCCGGACCTGGTTGTTAAATCGCGAGACAGTTATATCTACTCGGAACCGGCGAAGGGCACAAAAGATACGAAGTGATTCAGTAGTGCCGGTGCGCCGGTGATTTCCTGCGGTTGTTGTGGCGCCGTAAACAATTCAATTGATCGCGAGTGGAGTTTTGATCGCCGCTGGAATTTGGCTTTAAATTCCTCAACCACTTCGAGCTGCGCTTTGCGGCGCGCACGACAAAAGCGACACTGCTTCGCGGCACTTTCAGGAACCATTCCGTTAATCAACAACTTCCGCAGCGGCACTTTTAGTTTCTCAAGAGACTTAGTCAGGTCAATTGTCTCCTCAAGACTCATACGCTCCGGGATCGCAACACCGACAAACGCGCACAACTGCTGATCAGTCAGTAGCGCCAACACGCGTTTGATTCGCTTCGACAACGCCACCAGTTCCTCGGCGACTTCTTTGGCCCGCACGACGTTCTGATACTTCAGCAACAGTTTCATGAACGTACGGATCCATGAAAGCGCCACCTCAGGCAATTCCAGGAAGCGAATCAAGTGTCCGGTGGGAGCAGTGTCGAGAACGATCGAATCGTAGCGGTCCTCGTCCAACAGTTCGCTGATTGTGCCCAACGCCGCAATCTCATCGATTCCAGGCGGTGTGAGTTCAACGAGTTCGCGCATTGCTTCGCGATCAAACTGAATCTCCATTCCGGATCGGCCTGACAGTGAAGTAAACAGTTCGTCGGTCCACGAACGATACCGCTGCTTCAATTCTTCAAACCACTTGCCGGGATCGATCTCCATCGCATCGAGGGTTTTGTAGTCCGCGACGCCTTTTTTGAGTTCGCCAATTTCTTCCGCAAAACTGTCGGAGAGCGAATGCGCGGGATCTGTCGAGAAGATGAGTAACTTGCGTTTCGGATCGCGCTTGGCGAGTGCGAGTGCGTATGAAGCCGCAGCGGTTGTCTTTCCTACGCCGCCTTTGCCGCCGAAGATTACGATCTTTTTTGTTCCGCTTTTCTCCAAATCTGTCTCCCAATCTTTTCCAACTGTCCAACGCCACGAACCTCTTCGACTAAAAGCGGAACGTAATGCAATCGAAGGTCACCAAACGACTTGGCGATTTCCTTTAACCATGGCCGTTGAGTCGCAACCCGCGCGCTGCAGTACTTACAACCTGCATGCTCCTGCTCCACTCGATTGACGATCAAATCCGTCACCGGCACGCCCTGTTCACGAAGCAGTTCACGATAACGTTGTGTCTCACGAACACTCATTGATTCAGGAATCGTAACCAGAGTGAAACTCGTCTGCTCCGCGTCGTAGAGGAGCTTACGTACCGACGCGATCCGTCCCGTCAGATCTTTCAAAAAGAGATCGACTTCGTCGGCAGCAACTTTGCGCCGCGCAAAATGGGAGATCATGTACCGATGTTTTTCACTCATGAGGTCGAGCGCGTGCACCATGCGTGTGAAGACCTCCGGCAGGCGCAGCAAGCGCGATGTGTGACCTGACGGTGCAGTGTCGACGACGATGTGCGCATACTTCCCGGCGCGATCCAGTTCACTCAACTCAAACAACGACATCACCTCATCGAGACCGGGCAGCGATAGGTTTAACAGTTCGTTAATGTCCTCTTCATCGAGTAACGTGCCGCGTTCAGCGATCTCGGCGAGTACCTTGCCGTGCGCCGCGCGAAACCGGTCAAGCGCAAGTGTTGCGTTCATCTCGTAAGCGATCACTTTTGCGCCGTTGTGTTCGGCGACCTGGACCAGGCGATTGCCGATCTTCACACCCAGGCTGTCCGACAGTGAATGCGCCGGATCGGTGGAGAATAAAAGTATGGAGTTTTCCTGTTTAAGTTTCTTGAGGAGAAAAAGAGCAGTTGCAGCGGCCGCGGTAGTTTTCCCGACACCACCCTTACCGCCAAAGAAAAGATATCGACTCACCTGTTCCCGAATTCGCCGGGTTCGTCGCCGCCGACTTCAATTACAAAACTGGACGAGTCGGCCGTGTGAGCTGTCGCTTCGTGCAGTAAGTCGAGCTGGCGCATCTTCAAGACACGCAGACGCGCGAAGAGTTCTGCTTCGCGCACCTTGAAATCTTCTTCTGAGATCTCGTCCAACTCATAACGCATCTGTAACTCAAGCAGTTGGTCCTTGATCACAGAGTCGTCATTGAGTTCCTGATCGGCCATCTTTTGAATCTGGCCGAGAATGAACTTGAACCCGTTGACCGGAGCAAGCAGTAGGTCGTCGATCAGAAACATCGTTTAGCTGGCCACTGCCTCAGTGGCGCCTTCGCCGCGTTCGAGCTTGAGGCGAATGTGAACAAAGTTATACGGCGGCCACGGCCCTGTGTACTTGAATGAAAGTTTGCCTTCGTACTTCGCCGCGATCTCTTTGACCTTCTGATCAAACTCCGCTTCGCGATCGCGCTCGATCAAAAACGCCGCGTTCATGATCATGCGGTCGCCGATAGGTTTGTTGGCGCGCGAAGCAACCGCCGTGTCGCGCAACTGTGAATAGACCTCACGAATGTACGCGTCGGCCTGATCCGTCATCGCCGTTTCGATCAAACGTCCCAACTGCATGCGCGCGAAGTAAGTCGAACCTGAAGTACGGGACGTGATCTGTTCCTTCAGATGGCGAATTTCGTCGTCTTTATCTTCAAGTTCGGCGGTGACTTTGTCGCGGTCCCAGTTCACTTTCAAACCAAACTCAACCTTGCCTTCCATCTTGGTCAACACGTCTCGTAGCGCGTCGTAGGTTCCGCGAATAAGTTCGACGATGTCGTCCTCAGTACGAAACAGCGCGCCGAACGCCATCGGCAGCACGGTAAACTCGCGCATCACCGTCTCGTTCACCTGCTCGTGCGCAAACACATTTTCACGTGTGGGGTCGTAAACAACCAGAGGAGTGTTTGAAACCACGGCGGCGAGTCCTTTGTGATGGACGGTATAAACGTCATCGCCGCGGCCGCCGATGCCCATCGGACCAAACGAACGCGGTTCGTTAGTCTCGATGATGCAGTAGACGTACTTACCTTCAGTCACTTGCTCGACAGGAGCTTGTTCGCCGTCTTTACTCATTTTGTAACCGAGTTGCCAGGACCGGCCGACCACTGCCGCCGGGCCGGCTTTGTGAGATGGAATTACACCCCAAATGATAATCAGATCAACAGCCTCGCAGCAAGGCTTTGTTGACCGAATTCAAAACATAACTCCGCAGCCAACCCCAAAACCGGATGGTTGTGATGCAGAAGATCGCCTCGGGCGCCCCGAAACGTGGCCCATAATGAGGGGTGTGCTGGCATGAACGTTGCTCCGCACCAAGTAGATCCCGATTCCGATTCAACAAGGAGACTTCGGTCATGCTTTGGACAATCCTAGTGATTTTGCTCGTACTGTGGCTCGTTGGCCTGCTGTCTCACGTCGGAGGCAGTCTTATTCACTTGCTTCTCGTTGTGGCTGTGGTGGTGCTGATTATTAATCTCGTGACTGGCCGCAGAGCGGTCTAGTCGCGAACGATGGTGAGGTCGCTGTTGGCCGGGCCGTTATAGACTCGGCCATCAGCGCGAAATTTCGAACCGTGGCACGGACAGTCCCACGTCTTCTCCGTCGAGTTCCACGCGACAACACAACCCAGGTGTGGACAGACTGCTGAAAGCTTGTGCACTGTGCCCGCGGCGTCGCGATACACCGCCAGCTTAGACAATCCTTCACGCATAATGGCGCCGTGGTCGGGGCGAACCTCGTCGACGGATTTGATCTCGCCCGCAGTAACGTAGTCAGCAAATTGTTCGGCTACGTTTATGTTCTCGCCTGCGTACTCGGCAAATGCACGCAACGTAATTCGCGACGGGTTGTAAAGATCCTCCCACGGGTTCTTTCTGACTTGAAGCAGATCGGTCAATAACATGCCGGCGATGGTGCCGTGGGTCATGCCCTGTCCTGAATCGCCAGTGGCGATGAACACGTTGTCCTCGTCCATCGGGTTCCTGCCGATAAATGCGATGCCGTCAACCGGTTCCATTACCTGGCCTGACCAGCGAAACGTAACTTCGCCAATTTGTGGAAAGCGTTCCCGCGTCCACTGTTCGATTCGCGCGAAGCGCTCGGCACCGTCGTTCTCCTGACCAGTCTTGTGATCTTCTCCGCCGACGATCAGTACTTCATATCGATCATTTTCCTTGTCGCTTTGGAGACGCACGTAGTGATACGGATCCGGCGTGTCCCAGTACAACGCGCGCATCACTGATCCCTTTGGCACCTGCACGCCGATGACGTACGTCACGTATGGCGCCTGCTTGGTATGAATTGCGACGCGATCGTTCACCGGCGTATTTGTTGCCACGACGATGGCGTCGCAAGTCACGACCGCTCCCATTTCCGTTTCCACACGCGCTGGAGATCCGCCGGTGATGTTTGTCGCATGAGTGGCGCTAAACAGACGTCCGCCATCGCGAATAACCGCGCGTGTCAATCCCGCCAGATAGTCGAGCGGGTGAAACTGCGCTTGTTGCGGAAACCGTAACGCCGGTCCCGTGTCAAACGAATCGATAGGTGCGCGTTGGACCATTTCCACGTTCGTCAAACCTGCGCGATGTGAGGCTTCTAGTTCGTCCTTCAATACTTTGGTCGACTCATTCGGCGGGACGAATAGGAAACCATCGAGGCGTTCAAAGCCGCAGTCGATCTGCTCCTCGCGGGTAATCTCTTCTACTTTGTCGATTGCCGCCGTATGACTCTGCGCGATCAGGCGCGATCCATCTGCACCATGCAACTTCTCCATTTCGACAAAACGATCGTCGAATGCGTTCGTCAAGTGTGCCGTGGTGCGTCCGGTCATGCCGCCGCCGATGGCGCCGTCATCGAGGACCACGACCGACCTGCCTTCTTTAGCAAGCAGATAAGCCGTGGTCATGCCGGCAATACCGGCGCCGATGATGCAAACGTCCGTGCGAATGTTCTCTCTCAACTGAGGCTGAGGAGGCGTATTCGCCGTCGCCATCCAGATCGACTTGGTAGCTTGAGCGTCGTCGTTCATCGGACGTGTCTATTTCGACGGTGCAGAGATGTTTACGTCTACTTTCTTATTGCCGCTGAACCAACGTCCACCAAATATAAACAACGCCGCGACGACTATGATCACGAAGATCACCAGCACCGCGACTACTCCAGTACTTCCACCGCCACCATTGTCTGCCATCTCTTTTCTCCTTTTTTATTCTTCTTATTACCCGGCGGTCGTTTCACCGCCTAATAGAGTCAGAACTTCTCCGGTCACATAACTCGAATCGACTTCAGATGCGAAGTAAACAAATGCAGGGGCAATCTCTTCAGGCTGCGCCGGCCGTTTGAACGGTGTGTCGGCGCCGAACTCTGCTACGTCTTTCGCGTCTTTGTCGGAAGGGTTGAGCGGCGTCCACACTGGCCCAGGCGAGACACAATTCACACGGATGCCACGTTCGACGAGGTTCTGCGCGAGCGATTTTGTAAACGCGTGGATCGCGCCTTTTGTGGCCGCATAGTCCAACAACTCTTTGCTTCCTTCGAGTCCGGTGATGGATCCGGTGTTGACGATTGCGCTGCCTTCCACAAGATGCGGCAACGCGGCTTTAGTCATGTAAAAGTAGCCGTAGATATTTGTCTTGAATGTCTGGTCCCACTGTTCTTCAGTGACCTCTTCCAGACTCTTCTGGTGCTGTTGAAACGCTGCGTTGTTGACGAGGATGTCCAGCTTGCCGAATTGTTTGACAGTCTCTTCGACAAACTCACGACAGACGTCCGGATCTCTCACGTCGCCCATCATCGGATACGCGCGGCGACCTTCGGCTTCGACCGCGCGTTTCGTTTCGTTGGCGTCCTGCTTCTCTTGTTTCAGAAACGTGAACGCGACATCGGCGCCTTCGCGCGCAAACAGAACCGCGACGGCACGGCCGATACCGGAATCACCGCCAGTGATCAGCGCCACCTTTTCGCTCAGTTTTCCCGCACCAACGTAATGCGGTGCTCCGTAGTTCGGCCGTGGTTTGAGTTTGTGTTCCTGGCCAGGCTTGCGCTGTTTCTGCGCAGGCATCGGAGATTTTGGTTCTTTGAGACGCCCTGCGTGCCCGTTGCCTCTCGAGGCATTCACTGCGCGTTTCGCGGAACGCCGCGAAGCTGTCTGAGATTGACGTTTGGTCGAAGATCTTTTTTGCGAAGTGCTGCGCTTCGTACTCGCCATCTTCCCGACCTTCCCTTTGTGTAGTTCGCTACTTTTGAACCTTGTTGGATAACTCGAGCAGTACTTGCTGCTGAAGCTCGAGTGAACGGCGGCGTTCTTCGAGTGCCTGTTTCAACGTCTCAACGCCTTGCTCCATCAGATCAAGACTGTCGCGTTCCTTCTCGATCGCGCTGAGCAACAGGTCAAGCGACACGGCTGGACCACCGCGATCCTTTTCACTGACCGCCGCCTGCACTTCCTCCGCCGACTCAGACTCG
>DASZDV010000226.1:0-4254 GCA_035941575.1 Pyrinomonadaceae bacterium | reverse complement strand
ATCACCAGCCGCAGTCCCTTTCCGTTGAAACACTCGAGCGCGGCCATCTCCTGGTACGACTTACTCGCGTAATACGGCCATCGCGAGATGATCTCCAGCGGCTGCGGATAAGTTTCATCCGGAATAACATCGCCGTCTTTGGTCACCGCAATCGGACCGCTCGTTGAAGCTAGCACGATCGTCCTTGTGCCGGCCGCTTTCGCCGCATCGCACAACAGTCGAGTGCCTTCGACGTGAATGTCGTACATCTCGCGCGAGTCTTTCCGTTCACGCGAAACTTTTCCTGCGAGGTGATAGATCTCGCTGATTCCTTCAACCGCTCGCTTGACGTCTTCGGCTTTCGTTATCGAACCTTCAAACGTTTCCACGCCCAGATCGACTAACCAGTCAGGAATGGAAGTAGCCATGACGCGAATGTTCTTCGCGCCTTCGTCTATGAGTTGCCGGACGAGATGGGCGCCGAGAAACCCGGTGCCGCCGGTGATGAGCGTTGTGGCGCGTTGCCGCTTTTCAATAGCGGCGCGTCGCTTCGTGCCCGACGCAACCGGCGTCATTCGGGCGGTGCGTTTTGTGGGTGTCTTGCTGGGCATTGCGAATAATAGGTCCTATTGGTCCTATAGGACCTATTCTTAAACCGCTACACTCTCCTCAGGCTCTGCGATCAACTGCACTCTGCGCTCGCTGCGCCACTGCTTGCGCATCGCCTTCTCATCAAACGGCACTCGCGAACGATCGCGCAGGTTCACAATGTCGTGCCTTACTCGCGCGGCAATCAGCCGGTAAGCTTCCGCACGCGCCAGACCTTTAGTCATCTCTTCCAACTCTTCGTGAGGCAGGAAACGACCGATGCGCGCTCCGACTTCGCGATTCTTGATGATCGTCGTTCCTTTCGGCATGGCTTCATACGTACCATCCAGATAGATCGGCAGAATCCCGACGCGCGCGTGAAGAGCCAGATAACCGACTACCGGTTTGAAATCAGCCATTACGCCGGTCATCGATCGTGTGCCTTCCGGAAAGATCAGTGCGTTGTAACCCTGGTCCAAAAACGATCGGGCGTGCCGCAACGACTGCCGCAACGATCCAGTGCGTTCCATGGGCACAAGGTTGGTGAAGTTTTCCATCACCGCACGTTTGTACTTTGTGTCGAAGAAGTAATCGGCCGCCGCGAGCGCCACCATGTCTTTGCCGTACTCACCAAGCGCCATCTTCGTGAGGCCCATGTCGAGGTGCGAACAGTGGTTCGCAGCGACGATGAAGTTCGTATGCGGCGGAATGTTCGAACGTCCTTCATAGTGCGTGCGCAGGAACTGCTCGTAAAGAAAACTCTGCAGGAAGTCGCCCGCTTTCGTTCCCGCAGTCCTGACGAACGCCGGAATGTGAATCTCGTCGTCTTTCTTCGGCTCGTCCGGCCGCATCTCCCGCCTGCTGGAGGCGCCCGGACGGCGATTCACAACGCTCAACAACTCGCGCACATCCTGGATCTCATTAAAGCGTTCCGGCGCCGAAATCGAACCACCGGCATTCTCGATTGCGGTCGCGAGTTCGACGAACATCAAACTGTCAAAACCAAGATCGCTTAAACGAGTTTGCACGGTCACATCAGAACGCGGACGGTTCGTTACGGTAGCGACAATTCCCATCAACCACGTCGAATCAGCATCAGCGCTTTCCTGCGCCAGAGACTGGCGTCCGGATTTCTGTTTCTCTTCGAGCGCTTCCATGATCTGCACCACTTCGCGTCGTTTCACTTTGCGCGTTGCCGTGCGCGGCAATTCGATGTCGGTGAAGTGCAGAACTTTGACGCGTTTGTAGTAGGGCAGGGAAGCGGAAACTTCTCGGAAGTGTTCCTCCACCAGTCGATGCAACTCCACACGCGAAAGCGAAATGTCGTACTCGTCGTCAGCAACAACCAGACACGCGACCTTCTCACCGATTCCATCCGGCAGACCTACAATGCTCAACTCTTTAACGTACGGCGAGTTGAGATAGACTTCTTCCAGCTCGTCCGGATATACATTCTTTCCGTTCGTATCGACGATAATTTCCTTAGATCGTCCAACCAGATACAGATTTCCTTCTTCATCGACACGACCGAGGTCGCCGGTGTAGAGCCAACGATCGACGAGTGTCGCGCGCGTGGCTGCTTCGTTTTCGTAGTAGCCCAACATCACGTTTGGACCACGCGCAATGACTTCGCCGACACCACTCGCATCGGGCTCTGCAATTCGCACTTCAACGCCCGGCAACGCCTTACCGACAGTTCCCGTCAACATACGGTTCTCGGGACGTGTGACAGTCAGTACGGGAGACGCTTCTGTAAGTCCGTAGCCTTCGAGGAGCGTGAAACCAAGACCGTGGAAGTCGCGTTGGATCTTTTCAGTCAGAGCCGAACCGCCGCTGATGAAGTAGCGAATGCGCCCGCCGAGTCCTTCATGGATCGGATAGAAGAGAACCTGTCCTAGATTGACGGACGTTTTGTCGCGCAGCCATGCGTTGGCCCAGATCAGGTTCTCGGCAGTTTTCCCGATCAAATCGCTGCGTTCGTAAAGGCGATTTTTAATTCGGCGATGCAGTAGCTCCCATAACGCCGGTACACCAACCATCCCTGTCACGTGTCCATTCTTGATTGCGCGTGCGAGCGCATCGCTGGTGAGTTCAGGCAGGTAAGTGATTTGAGCACCGCGGCTAAGCGGTGTCAGGAAGCCGGTGGAGAATTCAAACGTGTGATGCAACGGCAACACAGACAACACGCCGTCACTAATCGACATGTCAAAGACAGACGAGAGCATCGAAACCATGCTGCTCAGGTTGCGATGCGAAAGCATCACGCCTTTGGGTTGGCCCGTTGTGCCGGAAGTGAAGATCAACGACGCCACACTCTGCGCGTGCACGCGTTGCGGCAACAGTGCAATACGCTCGTCTTCAGTTTGCTCGTCAGGCATTTCGAAGACTTCGGTGTACGTCCACAGCCGCGCGTCGAGTCCTTCCTGTTGCAGACGCTCTCGCAGGTCGGGGTGATCGTTGATTACGGCTTCACTCGTGATCACGCCGGCTGCATTTCCCGCGCGTGCGAAGTTGAGAATCTCGCTGGTTGAACTCTCAGGATCGCAGGGAATGCACGTGGCGCCGGCTTTCAACACGCCGAAGTAGGTCATTCCCCATTCGGGAGCGTTGCCGCTGACAAGCATCACGCGGTCGCCAGGTTTGATGCCCTGGCTCACAAGGAAACCAGCGACTCGCGTCGCGAGCTCACGAACATCAGCGTAGGTGTACTGCTCTTTGCGACCGTCGCGCTCGATACGCATCGCGACGCGCGTCGCGTGACGCTTCGTTGAAGTTTCGAAGAGCTCGAGTAGATCGCGATAGGTGTAAATGCGCTTCGGCTGCGCGCGCATTTCGTCTTCAAGCGTCGGAAACACCCACTTCGTTAATCCGGGAAGGTGAACGTTGAGCCAATAGTCATACCAGTCAAACTTCTCAGGATTCCACGTGAGCAGCGATTGCTCGTCTTCACTAATCCTGTCGAAGAGCGCACGGACGTTCTCAGAGCGAAACACGTAAGCGTTCTCAACCGTGAATGGGCGAAACATGTCAAACGCTTCCGTTGTTTCGCGCGTCAGTTCTTCGACCCGCTCAACTTTGTCCTTTACGAGATCGATTACTTCACCGAAGCGCCCGCCGCCCCATCGCGGTCGAACGCGATCAAGCAACGACGACGCTTTCTTCGCGGTCGCATTGAACATCGGCACGGAAGTGTTCTCAAACTTCGAAACGGTCACTGCGCTCGGTTCCATGCGCGCGGCAATGCGATTCAAGATCTTGACGCCGGTGTCTTTCTCTTCAAAGTGTCTGCGCTTATCGAGGCCGCATAGACCGATGATCCGTTCCATATTGTTGGCGTTCGCATCGCCGGTTGCTGCCTGGTAGACCAGTTGGGGTTCTTCGACGCAGGCCTGCGCTGAAACTGCGAGCATCACGGAAGCAACCTGGTCCACCGGCGTGATGTCGAGAATCAACTTCGGATCTGCCGGAATTTGTGTCTGGCCTTTGCGAATCAGAAAAATGATCGGCGCCGTGGTAGTAAAGCCTTCGTTCCAACCAGGGAACGGATAAGACATCGCCGATTCAACGATACTCGGCCGAACGATACTCCGAACGACCCCTGTTTCAGCCGCGACAAGTTGTTCGCCAAGCGATTTCGTGTAGGTGTAAATGTTGGGCCAACCCCAGTACGCGGCACGCTCGACGCCG
>DASZDV010000225.1:0-1508 GCA_035941575.1 Pyrinomonadaceae bacterium | reverse complement strand
AGAGTCTGATGAGTTTCGGCATTTTCTCAGTGGTGTGGATCTCATCTACAAACAAATCAACGGCGTGCTCGAAGCGTTGGGAGTGAAACCGATTGCGGCCGTTGGCGAACCATTCAATCCCCATGTTCACGAGGCTGTGGTTACCGAAGCTACCGACGACTACGAACCTGATACCGTTATCCAGGAAATTGTTGCCGGCTATCGGCTCGGCGAAAAACTGATTCGCCCCGCGCTCGTAAAAGTGGCAACACGTAAATGAGCCGCAAGAAGGCACAAGAGCAGATCAGCCACAAAAAGGCACAAAAAGCACATAAGATTAAAGAACGGACGGCCTTGGGAAGATAGAACGGCAGAATGAAGTTAGAAGATTGAGCGGCTCACAATCAGAAAATCAGTTTTTGTATTTTTTGTGCCTTTTTGTGGCTAACTAGGATCTCGATGGGAAAGACGATTGGAATAGATTTAGGGACCACCAATTGTTGCGTCGCTGTGCTTGAAGGCGGCGCCGTTCAAATTGTCCCGAATAAAGAAGGTGGACGCACGACGCCGACCGTCGTCGGGTTCACTGAAAAGGGCGAGCGTCTGGTGGGCCAGATTGCCAAACGCCAGGCAGTCACTAACGCAGCGAATACTGTTTACGCCGTTAAGCGACTTATCGGGCGCAAATTCAGTTCGCGTGAAGTCGCGAAGATGCGCGAGACTTCGCCGTTTGAGATCGTCGATTCTCCAAATGGTGATGCGCGAATTCGAGTACAGGGTCGCAACTACAGTCCGCCCGAATTGTCGGGAATCGTGCTGCAAAGATTGAAAGCTGCCGCCGAAGATTTTCTTGGCGAAGCGGTAACTGACGCGATCATCACCGTCCCCGCCTATTTCGACGACACGCAGCGACAGGCCACAAAAGACGCCGGCAAGATAGCCGGGCTGAAAATCGAGCGCATCATCAACGAGCCGACCGCTGCAGCGTTGGCTTACGGCCTTGGTAAATCGGATGTCGAACGCATCGCGGTATATGATCTGGGCGGCGGTACTTTTGATATTTCGATTCTCGAGATGAACGATGGCGTTTTCGAAGTCCTCTCAACCTCGGGAAACACGTTTCTCGGTGGTGAAGATTTCGACGAGCGCATCATGAGTTGGATGGCGGGACAGTTTCTCGCCGACACCGGAATCGATCTGCGACAGGATCGTCTGGCATTACAGCGACTGAAAGAGGTCGCAGAACGCGCCAAGTGTGATCTCTCAACCGCCCCTGAAACCGGGATCAACCTGCCTTTTATCGCTGCCGACGCCACCGGCCCGAAACACTTCAATAAAACGCTAACGCGAGAGCAGTTTGAGACCCTGGTTTCCGATCTCGTTGAGCAGACTATCGAGCCATGTTCGACGGCGCTGAAAGACGCGAACCTCCAACCGAGTGACGTTCACAAAGTCATACTCGTTGGCGGTCAGACGAGATCTCCGATTGTGGAACGTACAGTTGAGAAGATCTTCGGACGCAAGCCTTC
>DASZDV010000224.1:0-2220 GCA_035941575.1 Pyrinomonadaceae bacterium | reverse complement strand
TCAGTTTCTCAGCTTCTACAAGAACTTTCGCAGACACCTGCACAAGGTGGAAGTCGTTTCGGGAGTCGTGCTGATTCTCGTCGGGATACTCGTGATTAGCGGCCAATCAACGTTGCTCGCGAGTTCGCGGTTCATGGCGTTGATTCCGAATCTCGAAGGGCTGTTCAAGTTGGATACCACGCCGGCGCCAAAGCCGCCGCCGGCAGTAAATAGCAGCTTTGAAGCGGTGCCTGATGTCGAGTTTCAAACACTCGCCGGCAAACCGTTTCGTTTGAAAGAACTTCAGGGACAGGTGGTGCTGCTCAATTTCTGGGCCACTTACTGCGTTCCGTGCCGCGAAGAAATACCTGCGCTCAACTCCCTACAGCACGAACTCGAGTCGCAGGGACTGCGCATTGTCGGCGCTTCGCTCGACGACAGCATTGACGGCGTCAACGCGTATCAGCAGGACGTTGTGAAGTTTGATTACCCGGTGTTGGTAGGTGGCAGCGATGCTAAAGTAAAATTCCAGCAACAGGTGCTCCCGACTACTTACCTGATCGATCGGCAGGGCCGCATTCGGCAAAAAATCATCGGCGCACGAGACAAAGCCGGTTGGGAAGCTGCGGTGAAACCGCTCCTCGCGGAAGCTCCAGCAACGGCAAGCATCACCAAGTAAAGCAGTGGAGTAACATCATGAAGAAGTTTTTGATCGGTTCCATTCTCGCTCTCGCACTCTCACCCACCGCAGCATTCGCGCAGGCCGCCCACGAGTATTCGCCGCTTGTTGAAAAGACGGTGAACTATAAGAACTGGACGCTGCCGAATATCAAAACTGCGAAAGACGAAGATCTCCGTTCGCTGATCGCGGGTAAGAAGCTGGTGATGATTGTTTATTTCGCGCCGTGGTGTGGAAACTGGCGCAACGAAGCACCGATTGCAGCGAAGCTTTATGAGAAATATAGGGCCCAGGGATTCGAGATCGTAGCAATCGGCGAGTATGCCTCGCTCGATGATATCCGCAACTTTTTTGGGGAGGCTGGCCCGCCGTATCCGGTAGTTGTTGAGTCGAGCTCACGCGAGGACAAAGATAAGACGCTACATTACGGCTACCGGCAACTCACTGGCGACACGCGCAAGTGGGGTTCACCGTGGAACATCTTCCTCGAACCCGCCAAAGTAAATGCCAAAGGCGACGTGCTGACTGAGAAAGCCTGGGTTGTAAACGGCGAGCTGATTGAAGACGAAGTTGACAAGTTCATCGCCTCAAAAGTTGCGCCGCCGAGCCCATCGGTCGGCGTAATCGAACCGTGTAAGAAGTGTCAGTGAAGCTTCGTCTCCTTTATCACGGCCACTGCTTTGACGGCGTCGCATCAGCGGCGACTTTCACACGCTTCTACAAAGAACGCATTCATCCCAAAGCTGAGGTCAACTACACCGGCTTGTTGCACCGGCCGGGTAATCTGTTTGACTTCACCATGTTTGATTCGGACGAGAACGCGATTGTCGACTTTAAGTATGCCGCGTCGGAGAAGCTGACGTGGTGGTTCGATCATCACGAGTCGGCGTTCCTCACGCCCGAGGACGAAGCGCACTTTCGCGCGGACACTTCCGGAAGGAAGTTTCTGGATCCGACGAGAAAGTCATGCACGGAGTTTATTGCTGACGTTGCGCACGAGCGTTTCGGATTCAATGCGGAACCGCTCAAGACGCTGGTCCACTGGGCGCATATTATCGACGGCGCGCTTTACGAATCACCGGCTCAGTGCGTTGAACTAAAAGAGCCGGCGTTGCAGTTGATGCAGGTGATCGAAGCTGATCCCGACGATAGGTTTATCGAGCAGATCATTCGTGATCTCACGACACGTTCGCTCGAGGAGGTAGCCACAAGCGCAGAGGTGCAGCGCCGCTTTCAGCCAATACTGCAACAACATCTGGACACTCTCGAAGCGGTGAGAAGAAAGGCAACGTTCGCGAGCGGCGTGGTCCAGTTTGACCTGATTGATGAGGGTTACGAAGGTTTCAATAAGTTCATTCCGTACTACCTCTATCCTGAAGCTACGTACTCCGTAGCACTCACGCGCGGATCACAACGCACGAAGATCTCGGTCGGCTCAAACCCCTGGGCGCCAAAGCCTCGAACTCATAATATCGCGAAGATTTGCGAGCGTTATGGCGGCGGCGGTCACGCTGTCGTCGGAGCCGTATCGTTCAAACCGGAAGAAGTGGAAGAAGCGCGCC
>DASZDV010000223.1:0-2622 GCA_035941575.1 Pyrinomonadaceae bacterium | reverse complement strand
TGAGATTCGTATCGATAATGCTGTTCCAATCATCGTCTGAGAAATCGAGAGTCGGCGCACGCTTCGTACGTCCGGCAGAGTTCACAAGAATGTCGACGTTACCGAAAGCTTCGAGCGCCTGGTCCAACACAGTCTGCAACGACGCACGATTCGCGACATCTGAAGTCACGCGTAACGAGCGGCGGCCAAAGTCCTCGATCTCGCGCGCCGCCGCGTCTACTTGTTCTGCGCGGCGCGACGTGGGAATCACGTCCGCGCCGGCCTGGGCGAGGCCGTGCGCGATGGCGCGTCCGATACCGGAAGTGCCGCCAACGACCACGGCCACTCTGCCGCTAAGCTCCAGTGGAGAATAGGTCATGAGTTCTATTTGTTCTGTTCTAGGACCAAAAAACCATTCACAAGCTACAGCGACGACTCGGCGGTAACCTGTGGAGGCGTTTCAGCTCCGGTTTCGGAAAGGTTAGACCACTTTCAGAAAGTGCGGATACTGTGTAACACCGTGAGTCTCTTACCGTCAAGCACAAAAAGTGGCGTAGTAATCTGAGATTAGCTGGTTTTACCAGCCAGGTTTGGGGTCGAAAAATGTCGCTTGTGTAGTTGCGGTCTGCGTGTTAAAGTCGTGCGTCCCTGGAAATTGGTATTACCAGTCTCTCTTCGGAAACAGCCACGCCAATGTCAGCAACCAGCAAACAAAGCATTCGCCGACGTCTCGCAGGCGGAAACGTCTGGCTCTCTCATGACACCAACTCGGCCCAGATTCTTGCCGCACTGCCCGTGCGCGATATCGTTTATGAAGTGCAGCCGTCGGAAGAAGCTGTCGGGCGCGCGATGTTGGAGGAGATTACGACTGCGGCCGCAGCGAAAGACGGATCGTTGGTGATGATTCTCGTCGGTGGGCGCGGAGGTCAGGCGTTGCACCGGCTTCTCGGTTCGCTCGCGCAAACGAGCGAATACGATTCATTGTTTGCGCGTCTTCATGTTTTTACGCAAGATGCGCTTGCGCCGCTGCGGATGGACAATGGGTTGAGTTTCGTGCGCGACTTTGAGCGGCTTCTCGGCGAAGCGTTCTTTCGCAAAGTGAAGAGCTTCACGTCGATGCGGACGGACGTTGAAGATCTCGAAGGCGAGCTCACTCGTTACATTCAACACCTTGAATCGCTGGGGGGTATCGATCTCTTCTTTCTCGGGCTGGGTCCGGAAGCGGGTGGCGCTTCGCACCTCGCGTACATCAAGCCCGGATCGGGCGCTACTTACAACGACGTCGCAGGACTGATCCCGATCTCGCAATCGATTCTCGAGCATCACATCAACAAGTTTAAGGCTGGTGGCACTGTTGTCAGTGAAGCTGATGAAGCTGAGTGTCGCGCCGCTAAACACATTCTGACACTTGGCCCGGCTGCAATTCTCGGCGCGCGCCGCGTGGTCCAATCGATCGTAGATGCCGACACGGCGCCCGCGAAACGCGAATCTTACCGGCAGTTGTTGACGACGAGAATTGCAGATGATTCTGCGACGCGCCAAACTCAGCTCGATCAAAACCCGGGGCTTTGGTTGCGAGTGCATCCGAACGTCCGCTCGTTGATTCTGCCGAAGGTTCTGGAAAACTGAAAGTATGTCGACTGTTCAAACACCACCAGCTTCGTTATTGAGTGAATTCGCGATCGTTGTGGATCCGAAGGACAACGTTGCTGTCGTCAAGAAAGCGACTGTTCCCGGTTTGGAGTTGCTCCTGCCGGACGAAACGCTGGTCGAAATTCGCGCTGCCATTTCGCCAGGACACCGGTTTGCGACTCGAGACATTCCGGCAGGCGCGTTTGTGCTTCAGTTTGGACAGCCGATTGGAACGTCTTTGGGGATCGGTCTGGGCGAGCGGATCACGCACGACAATATGTCAGATGAAGTGCCTGTCGTTCGTGAACTTCCGGAGAATCTGCACACGCCTGCGCCTGACTATCTGTCGTTGGACCAGCGCGCAAGTTTCATGGGTTACCGGCGTGCTGACGGGCGAGTCGGTACACGCAACTACGTGCTGATTGTTCCGACGAGCATGTGTGCGAGTCACGAGGCATCACAGATCTCAACGATTGCAGAGTTCACGTTTTATAACCGTGACAAGTACCCGAACGTCGATGGCGTTGTTGCGATCCCGCATAACAAGGGTTGCGGTTGTCAGGACGGTTCGACGATCGACGTGATGTTGCGCACGTTGTCGAACTACGCCGATCATCCGAATGTCGGCGGCGTGATCCTGATCGATCTCGGTTGTGAGAAGACAAACCTCTCGCAAGTTGAGAAGTACCTGCTGAAACGTGAAAAGTCGTTCAACAAACCGGTAGCAAAGATCGGCATTCAGGAAGTCGGCGGCACGCAGGCGGCGATTCAAAGAGGATTGCAGGAAGTCGAGCGCATGCTGCCGGAAGTGAATCAGATCCAGCGTGAAGAATGTTCGGTAAGTGAACTTGTGCTCGGAGTAAAGTGTGGTGGTTCTGACGGGTTTTCGGGGATCTCCGCGAATCCGTCGTTAGGGCGCGCTGCGGACATACTGGTTCGTTCAGGCGGCACAGTTCTGATTACTGAAGTACCTGAGTTTTGTGGCGCCGAACACTTGCTGGCGATGCGCGC